>CAOKLK010000034.1 GCA_948469295.1 uncultured Mycoplasmatota bacterium | reverse complement strand
ATCTTTATCTGAATATATTGAACCAGCTACGAAAATTTATGCAGATGTTTCTAGTGAATTATTGTGTAATTTGTTTTTTCCAAATAGTCCTTTGCATGATGGAGGGGTAATTTTGGAAGGAGATCGTATTACTTGTGCTGGAGCAGTTTTTAAAACAAGTATGAGTCCAAATATTAATAAACGTCTTGGAACTCGTCATCGTGCTGCACTTGGAATTGTAGAGGAATCTGATGCTCTTGCATTGGTTGTAAGTGAAGAAAATGGAAGAATTAGTATTGCTAGTAATGGAGAATTAAATTACAATTTGACATTGGATGAATTTCGAATGAAACTTATCGATGAATTAAAACCAAAAATGGAAGTTTTCTATGAAGCAGATCTTCAAAGGGAGGATGAGGAAGAAGATGAGTAACATCCTAAAAAAAATATTGAGTTTTTTTCAATTTTTATATCGTTTGATTGATCGAATTATTATTACCCCTATTAGTCGACTGATTTATCATTTTAGTGAGAAACTGAAAGATAATCCAACGCATATTGAAAAGTTTTTAAATCGTCCACATATTTTATTATATATTTCTTTGATCTTTGCTGTTGGTATTTTTTTCTTAGTAGATTCTCAAGTAATTACTTTGGTAGAAAAAGAAGCAGAAGTGTTATCCAATCAACCAGTGAATGTGTTATATAATAAAGAAGCATATGTTATAGAAGGGTTAGTTAATCAAGTAGATATTATATTAACAGGAAGAAAGAGTGCAATTTATTTAGCAAAACAACTCGGAGAACATGATGTTGTTCTTGATTTAACAGATTATGAAGCAAGTGATACTCCAGTGCGTGTTCCAATTGTTTATAATCAAACTGTAGATAGTATTAATTATAAACTAGATCCTTCTTATGTAATGGTTACTATTAAGAAGAAAGAAAGTAAAGTTTGGAATAATGTATCTTATGAATTATTAAATGAAAATAAACTGGATGAGAAATTAAGTGTTGATTCTGTAGTTTTGGATAAGACTGAAGTTGTTATTAAAGGAAGTAATGATGCTTTAGAAAAAGTTGCTACAGTGAAAGCTTTAATTGATTTATCTGATAAAAAATATACAGATGCTGGTACTTATGATATTTCTGATATTCGTTTGGTAGCGTATGATTCGAGTGGAGCTATTTTGCCAAATATTGAAATTGTACCATCTACTTTAACTGGTTCAATTACTCTAGGAACTTATTCTACTGTTGTTCCATTAAAGGTTTTAGCCACAGGAGATATGATTACTGGAAAGGCGATTTCATCTATTACTATTAATGGTAAAAATAGTTATTCTATAAGTATTTATGGAGAAAAAGCGATTATTGATGAAATTAAGAGTGTTCCTGTCATGATCGATGTTAATAATCAAGGAAATAATGGAGCGAAAACTTATAATGTAACAATTGCTAAACCAAATGGAGTTCGACATATTAGTGAAGAAAATGCAAAGGTAGTAGTAAGTTTTGGAGATGAAAGACAAAAAACATTGAACATCAATAATATTGGATATCGAAATTTAGGAAATGGTTTGAAAGTTAATTTGGTAGGAAGTAGTGAAGTACCAATTCAGGTAAAAGGTGTGCAGTCTGTTATAGATTCTATTAATGCTGATAATATTTCTGCTTATACAGATTTATCTGGTTATGGTGTTGGAGATTATGAAGTCGATGTCAAAATAGAAAGTGATGATCCTCGAGTGAATTATGTTGTAACTACAAAAGTTAAAATTAGTATTAGTCAGGGATAATAAAAAAACATAGTTTGTTGCTATGTTTTTTTTATATAAACAAATTTGTTTATTTAATTGGATCATGTGTATAGTGGTTAAATAATAATGCAATATTGACAATTCCACAAATTCCAATTAAATCATAAATAATTTTTACTATCATACTTGTTTCATCAAATAGGGTTGTTACTAAATTAAAATCAAAAAATCCAATTAGTCCCCAGTTAATGGCTCCAATTATAGTAAATATTAAACAGGTTTTGTGTAATATTTCCATAAATTTCAATCCTTTCTTTTCAATTTTAGTTTTTCCTATTTTTCGTTATTTATACATGAATATTTTTTTCTTTCAAAAATATAGTTAATTAGAAAAGGAGAAAGATGTTAATAGTGAAAAAGTTTTTGAGTTTATGTGGTATGATTTTACTTTTAACAACTGGATGTGGAAAAATGGAAGTCGCTGATGTGGTTAAAGAATTTACAAATCATGTAGAAAATGCTAAAAGTTATGTGTTAAAAGGAACCATGGAAATTTATAGTGAAGAAGATACTTTTACTTATAGTGTGGAAGCTAATTTTTTAAAGGATAATTTTTATAAAGTTCAGTTAGTTAATCAAACCAATAATCATGAACAAGTAATTTTGAGAAATGGGGATGGAGTTTATGTAATCACTCCAAGTTTGAATAAAAGTTTCAAGTTTCAAAGTGAATGGCCAGATAATAGTAGTCAATCTTATCTTTTGAAGGCTATTGTAAATGATTTGGCGAAAGATAGTGAAGTTACTATGGAAGAAGTAGATTCGAAGTATGTGGTTAAATCTAAAGTAAATTATCCAAATAATACGGATTTGGTATATCAAAAAATATTTTTAGATAAGGATATGAATTTAAGTCGCGTTGAAGTTTATAATAATAATGATGTAGTAAAAATTAAGGTGAATGTTTCTTCAGTGGATTTAAAGGCATCATTAAAAGAAGACGATTTTAAATTAGAAGATTATGTGAATCAAAATGCTAATTCCACAAATTCTTCTGATATGAATCAACAAAAACCAAATTCTAATACCTCTAATAATGAAGGAAATTCTAGTACAGGTGATACTTCAAATTGTGTAGGAAGCAATTGTCAACAAGAGGAAGAAACCTGTGATCCGAAAAAGGAAAATTGTGATAGTAAAACACCAAGAGATTGTACTGGGGACGATTGTAAACCATCTAAAGATAAAACTACAGGAGTACTTGAAGATATTGTATATCCTTTATATATACCAAGTAATACTTATTTATCTGGTAAGGATAAAGTGAATACAGATGTTGGGGAACGAGTTATTTTAACTTTTGGTGGAGATAAAAACTTTGTTTTGGTAGAAGAGGTGGCACAGGCTAGTAAGGAATTTGATATTAGACGTGTTTATGGAGATCCTTTAATGTTAAATGTTACGTTTTCAGCAATTAGTGAAAATTCTTTATATTGGACAAGTAATAATGTTAGTTATTATCTGGCTGGAAATGATTTATCGAATGAAGAAATATTAAATATAGCTAAAAATATAAATCAAAGTACTAGTGTTGTGAATGGTACAGTTTCTAATGAAAAATAATTTTTATAATCTTGATTTTAATATCAAGATTTTTTTCTTTTTTTGTGTTATACTTTTTAAAAGGAGTATTGTTTATGAAAATTGTAAAACAGTGGATTAAAGTAGAACCATATGATGGGATTGAAATTGAAAAAAGAATTGAAAGGGCTTGTCGAGTTTGTTATCGTTCTAATGATTACATTTCTCAAGATAGTTATAAGCAATTAATTACTAATTGTATAAAAAGTGGTCATGAAAGTGTTATAGAACATGAAAAAATTTCTGTGTATTTTTATGGAGATGTTGGATCTTATAAAGATTTGACGCGTCACCGTACGGGAACTTCCTTTTCAGTAGAAAGTACTAGATATTGTAATTATAGTAGTGATAAGTTTGAAAATGATATTCATTTTATTGATCCAGTATTTATAGAGAATAAGGAAAATTATGATTTTTGTATTGAGGGATATAAATTCGCAGAAGAGTTTTATATGAAAATGGCAAATAATGGTGCAAAACCAGATGAACTTCGTATGTTATTACCTCATGGTACTGCTGCAGAATATGTTTTAACTGCAAATATTAGGGAATGGAGACATATTTTACGTTTACGTACTTCTAAAAAAGTTCATCCAAGTATTCGACAATTATTAATTCCATTGCTTTTAAAATTTAAACAAGATATGCCGGAGTTATTTGGAGATATTCCTTATGATGAGGATTTTCCAACTGAATGGTATGCTGAAATAAAAGAGTATTAAGTATTCTTTTTTTGTGTCATTTTGTTAAAAATGTGTTATGATATTAATATTGTATTGGGAGTAAGTGATATTAATGGATGCAGATTTAGAAAAACTTTTGAAAGCCATTCAAATAACTGATGACAAGTATGGAAAAGGTACGACAAGATGGATTGCTTATTTACAAAATCATGATAAGAATTGTTTTACTTCAACGAATGGTGCTAGGGATTTAATCGTTTCTTTGGATTTTGATCATTTGAGAAAGAAGGTTTTTGTTCAAATTTTTCAAAATCTTATTAAATATTTGGAACAAGATGTTATATATACTGATAATTCTGTTGTGAATCATATTGTGAAATGGATTTCTTTTGAGGTTTTACAAAATAATGATATGAGCGATGAAGATATTCTGAAATTATATGAAGAATTTAGTGTTGATTTTCCATCTTATGAATCTCATTTTGGAAATGAACTTGTTATGAATGTTTTAACAGGAAATTTTAAAAAACGGAAAAAAGGAAATCATTGTTTTGAAAATTTTTCCGTTATTTTAACTATTTTGAAAAAATTTATATTAATTGCAGAAGATCATTTTGAAGTTGTAAAACCAGAAGAAGTAACAGTTAATTCTGAATTTGTGTTAGCAAGTAATGATGAAGATATTGTAAAGTTTTTGAATGCTATCGAGATTACACAATCAAAGTATGAAAAAAATCAAAGTTTTGTGCAATTTGCAGAATATTTAGAAACCGGGAATACGATGGTTTTTACTGCATCTAAAGGTGCTAGAGATTTGGTTGAATCTATGGATTGGTCTATTTTACGCTTGAAAGTATTTATTCGTGTTTTTGAAAATGTTTTAACATATTATCAAACGGATAATGTTTTAAAGGTTCCAGCTAATATGGTGGTTGTGAATTTGGTTGATCGTATTGTTTGGGAATTTGAGAATTCGGATGATGTTGCTCAAACTTTTTTAGAATCAGTGGATAATTATATTTGTAATGCGAAACGAAATAAGGAAAGTGTTTCGCTTGCCCTTGAAGTAATTCGTGGTACTATTAAACCAGATCAGCAAAATGGTAGTTTGAAACTTTTGGAATCAGAACGGCAGAATATTTGTAGTTATTTGGAACAATTGATTTCTTATGGAAAAAAAACTTTGGAAGCTGATATTCATTTAAATGCTTAAAATCGTATTTGAAATGGTTTACAACTGTTTCTAAAATAGTTTATAATAATTGTGGTGATGAAAATGTCTAAAAAAAATAGAAATATAACTTATCGCACAGAAGAACAGAAAGAAATGCAACATTTTTTGATTGTTCTTGGGGTTGTGGTTCTTTTGGTAGTAGGTGTTTATTGGTTAAGTAAAGCATTTGTTCTGGACAATAGTTTGTTTGAAGTGAATTATGGTATGGGTTCTATTAATGAACAAAGAGCTATTGTAGGGACAATGTTTAATCGTCCAGAAAAAGATTATTATGTGTTTGCCTATGCTGAAAATGATCCGCAAGCAATTTATTATTCTGCCATTTCTACAAAGTATTCCAATGGGAAGGATCATTTGAAAGTATATCATCTAGATTTGGATAATGCTTTGAATTCTTCTTATTATGTTGGAAATGATGGAACAAGTAATAAAAGTGCATCTAAGGTTTCTGATGTTCGTTTGAAAGATTTAACTTTAATCCGTATAAAAAATGGTAAAATTGTAAAATATATTGAAAGTATTGATGAAATTGAAAAAGAGTTAGCAGTATCTGCTTAAGTCTTTTTTTATATTTTTATTGTGGTACTATTAATATGAATATTTGAGGTGAGACTTTTTGAAGAATAAAAATGGTATTTCTTTTCGAGAAATGATAATTGTTGTTATTGTCACTTCTATTATAACCAGTTTGACGACTGGAGTTATTATGTATAATAATAGTCGAATTACCAGGAATATTAGTGGAAATGATTTAAGTCAAGATGTGGATTTGGAGGAATTTTTAAAAGTTTATGCATCGTTAGTAGGAGATTATTATGATGATATTGATAAAAAGGCGATGCTTGAAAAGGCCATGCAGTCGATGTTTGAATATTTAGGCGAGGATTATACGAATTATTTAAATAAAAATGAAACAGATGCTTTGGCAGAAAAGTTATTAGGTCGTTATCGTGGAATTGGTGTTCAGATTATTGAGGGTAACTTTATTTATAGTGTTTTTGAAGATACTCCTGCTTCTTCGGTAGGATTGTTGGTTGGAGATAAAATTATTTCAGTAAATCATGAAAATGTTGAAGAAAAAACAACGAGTGAGGTTTCTTCTTTGATTCAAGCTTCTAATGATATTTTGTATCTTACAGTTAAAAGAAATGAGGAGTTTTTTGATTTTGAAATACTAGTGAAAACATTATTGGTTCCTGCTATTGATTACAATATGGTTCCAGATAATGATCAAAAGATAGGATATTTGAGAATTGCAACGTTTTCAAATACTGTATCAGAACAAGTTCAAAAGGCTCTTTCTTCTTTAGAGGAACAAGGAATGCAATCTTTAATTGTTGATGTTCGTAGTAATACTGGGGGGTATTTATCTGCTGCTACTGATATTGCCAGTATGTTTTTAGAAAAGGAAAAGGTTCTTTATTCTTTAGCTTCTAAAAATGAAACGGTTGTATATAAAGATGAAACAGAGGAACATAGAAGTTATCCTATTATTGTTTTGATGG
>CAOKLK010000033.1 GCA_948469295.1 uncultured Mycoplasmatota bacterium | reverse complement strand
TTAGAACAAAGTGTCGCAGGAATTGAAGAAGCTGAAATTGAAGAAATTATAGATCATCATAACCTAGGGGCAATTGGAACCTCAGTTCCTATAAATTTCCGTTCTATGCCAGTTGGTTGTACTTGTACAATTATTTATAGAATGTATCAAGAATACAATATAGAAATTCCCGAACATATCGCTGGATTAATGCTTTCTGCCATCCTTTCAGATACCTTAATTTTTAGAAGTCCAACCACAACCGAGGAAGATCAAAAAACAGCTCAAAAATTAGCTCAAATAATTAACGTGGATATCGAAGAATATGGACGAAAAATGCTTACCGAAGCAAGTTCGATCAAAGGGATGAGTATCGAAGAAGTATTCTTTCAAGACTTTAAATCATACAAAGTGGGAAGTACAACTTTGGGAATCAGCCAAATTACTACTATGGATTATGATAGTATTAAAACAAATCTTCAAGACTACATTGAAAAACTTGACGAAATAGCCAAAGGAGAATATGGTGCAGTAACTTTATTTATTACAGATATCATAAAAAATGGATCCTATGTACTATTTAATACAGAAGCTAAAGATTTAATCCGAGAAAGTTTTAACCGTGAAGATTTAGAAGAAGGATCATTCATTCCTGATTTAGTATCTAGAAAAAAACAAATGTTACCAAATATCATGGAAACATTAGAAAAAAGAGCATAATGGAACCGTCACTTTTACTTGACTAGTTCCGTAAGCTCTTTTTTAATGAAAAATTTTATTTGAAATTCGTAATGATAATGAAACACCTGGATCAACTTCTGGTAAATGATTGACAAATTCCGTCGGATCCAGTTTCGAAACATCTGCCATCTGCCAAAATTCTTCTAGCAACAAATTTAAACAATCGGTTAATTCTGGATAAACTTCCATCACCGTATGGAGAACATAAAAGAGATTATTATCTTGCATATCTTCTAAAAATACTTCCATTCCCTCTCCAAAATAAAAACATAAAGCAGATACTACCATTTTAACCATATCAGTAAATTGATTCTGATCACAAGATCCATTATAAATATAATAACGAGAACGAATCATTTCTTGATCATCTTCAATTTTTCGAAAAGAATCCCAATCACAAAATAAAGCATGACCTTGATAAACCATAAGATTATGTAAATGAATGTCTCCAACAACAATATACTCATGCAATTGTTTTAAAATAGAGAAAAATTCTAAAATAATTTGCTTCTTTTCATCACTTGGTAAATGATATGCATAACTTAAAATATGTGCATCTTGATAAAATTTCATTAAATAAGCAGAACGAATCCGAAACAAATTCGTTTGATGAACTTCGATAGGAAAAGTAATTTGATTCGTAATATTCAAATTTTTAAAAAACTCTAAATATTCATAAGAAGTGTTTTTACAAAGTTTTAATAAAAATTGTTGATCTTGACTGAGAAAAAGTTTCCCATTCCGATTCGAGATATTCGGCGTACGATACCGACTAAAATTCTTTAAATCTTTTCTTGTTATCATTTTTCAAAACCCCTTTTTCTTAAGATAATAACATAAAAATTGAAAATAATAAAGAAAAAATTGTTCATAATAAGGATAGGTGAAGAAAATGTTAGCATTAATTACGGGAGCAAGTAGTGGAATAGGAAAAGAAATGGCTTATTATTTAGCAAGTTTAAATTATGATTTAATACTAGTAGCAAGAAGAAAAAATAAACTAAAAGAAATCCAACAAAAACTAAATAGAAATGTAACAATTTACGAATATGATTTACAAAAAGAAAAAAATATTTTCAAATTATATCAAAAAGTAAAAAATCAAAAAATAGATTTATTAATTAATAATGCTGGGTTTGGGTTATTTGGAAAATTTGCCGAAACCAATTTAAAAAGAGAATTAGAAATGATTGATTTAAACATAAAAGCATACCACATACTAACCAAATTATTTTTACAAGATTTCTTAAAAAATAATCGTGGAAAAATTTTAAATGTTGCATCTGCTGCGGGATTTTTAGTAGGGCCCAATCTAAGTACTTACTACGCAACCAAAAACTATATCACCAAACTATCTCTAGCAATTAGAGAAGAATTAAAAAAACAACAAACTAAAGTTACAATCAGCATTCTTTGTCCTGGTCCAGTAGCTACAGAATTTGAAAAAATAGCAGAAGGAAAATTTTTAATAGAAAAACAAAACGTCAAAAAAATAGCCAAAATTGCGATTGATCAGACATTAAAAAATAAAGCAATAATAGTTCCAGACATATTTACTAAAATTGGTTTATTTTTAAATCGCTTCATTCCTTGGAAACTATCTGCAAAATTAACTTCACGCATTCAAAAAAGAACTTAAAATGTCAAATGAAGTATTTTCAGATTTTTTTTTATCTAATACTATGTTAAAATAAACACAAAAAGTTATAGAGGTGAAAAAATGCAAAGTAAAAAAGGAATTTACTTGTTAATTGGCTTCATAAGTGCAATTCTAATCTTTTTTTGTATACTCTTTTTTGTTCATGAAAATGCCTTAGAAAATGGAATCTTATTTACTGTATCATTCCAATATGAAGGGGCAAAAGAAATCAAATATAACTTTTATAACCAAAGTGGAAAAATTGAAAAAATAGAAGGAGATAATAGTTTTTTCTTAGCAAAGACTGATTATAATTCTGTAAAACTATTAAGAAAGATTACCAAAAAAAGAAAAGAGTCCAAAACACCATATAATGAAAAGGGAATTCAAATATACAATGGCCAAAATAAAAGATATTATTTAATTCCTTATGAAGAGGAAATCGCAGTAGAGTTATCTTCTTTCATCATAGATGGTTATATTCATAGTGAATTACAAAAAACAACTGGAAAAGATTATTACCAAGAATTATATTTATATCAAAATGATAAAACCAAAAATTGGACGAAAAATGGCGATCAAAATAAAATAATTCATACTTATAGTTGTCAAAATAAAGATTGTAAATTCCTCTATGTTGGTATAGAAAACGAAACCATTTTATGGGATGACAAATATTACTTATATAATTACCAAAACAGTTATAAAGAAGAAATAATCATCGAAGAAAAAAACAAAAATGCCAAATGGATCAAACTGAAAAACGAAATAAAAGGAATCGAAGTAACAAGTCAAAATGATAAAAAAGCATTATATGATTTAGAACGAAAAGAATATGTAAGTGATTTTACAGATGAACAATATACTTACATTACAAAAGATTTATATCTAAAACAAAAAACTACCAAGAAAGAAGACTATTATTATACTGTTACTGTAACAGATAAGAATACTCACAAAGATCTGTGGAAATTAGATTTGGAAGAAAAAAATAAAATAAATATAAATATGCGAAAATTAACCATTCAAGAAATAGATTACTTTGTATTAGAGAAAATAGAAGAAAATAATAAATCTTATCAATTAATAAACTCTAATGGAGAATGGATCAATAAAAATCTAATCCAAACCAAAGAAGGAAATTATATAATAAACGAAAAAGATTTATTATTAAGAGAAAAAGATTATTATCGAATATACGATTCTAAAGGGAACTTTTTGGAAGAAACAGAAGACATAGAAAAATTAGAACTAAAATAACATTTAGTTCTTTTAATTTTCTTGACAAGCAAACGAATGTATGCTAAATTAAGTCGTATGAAAAAGCCAAAAAAACTTACAATAAAAAAGAGGTGTAAAAATGGATAAAATAATCATTAAAGGAGCAAGAGAAAACAATTTAAAAAATATTGACATAGAAATTCCCAAAAATAAATTAGTAGTAATGACTGGAGTTTCTGGTTCTGGAAAAAGTAGTTTAGCTTTTGATACTATTTATGCAGAAGGTCAAAGAAGATATGTAGAAAGCTTAAGTGCATATGCTAGACAATTTATTGGAAATGTCGATAAACCTGATGTAGATTCCATCGAAGGATTATCCCCAAGTATCTCAATTGATCAAAAAACTACCAACAAAAATCCTCGAAGCACCGTAGGAACAATTACAGAAATTTATGATTTTTTAAGACTTTTATACGCTAGAATAGGTGTACCATATTGTCCCAAACATCATGAACCCATCGCTTCACAAAGTATCGAAGAAATGACAAATCGAGTACTAGAGCTAGGAGAAAATATCAAAATTGAAATATTAGCACCAGTAGTTCGTGGAGAAAAAGGAACACATAAAGAATTATTTGATACACTAAGAACCGATGGATTTTCTAGAGTAAAAGTAAATGGAACCATGTATGGGTTAGAAGAAGAAATAAAATTAGAAAAAAATAAAAAAGATAATATAGATGTTGTAATTGATCGAATAGTAATATCAGAAAGTGAGCGTTCACGTATTAATGAAGCGATCGAAACAAGTACAAAATTAGCAGAGGGTAAAGTGTTGATTCATATCATCGATGGGGAAGAAATACTAATGAGTGAAAACTATGCTTGTTTAAAATGTAATTATTCCATTGGAGAACTAGAACCAAGAATGTTTTCCTTTAATTCACCTTATGGAGCTTGTTCAGAATGTAAAGGTTTGGGAACCAAAAAAACAATTAGTGTAAAATTAATCATTCCAAATGAAGAAAAATCACTAAATGAAGGAGCAATAGTTGCCTATAACTTAGACAATAACATTCATAATACAACCATTGAAGCAGTATGTGAACATTACAATATCGATATGAATGCAAAAATCAAAGACTTACCAAAAGAAAAATTAAATATTATCCTATATGGAACACCAGATAAAATTGAAATAAAATATACATCAAAATCTGGAAATGTTCGCTATACCAAAGATTATTACGAAGGAGTAGTCAATAATCTAGAAAGACGATATGTAGAAACTTCAAGTGCATGGATTCGGGAATGGTTAGAAGGATACATGGTAGAAAGTGATTGTAACATTTGTCATGGATCTAGATTACAAGATAGTATTTTATCCATTTATATTAATAAAAAAAATATTTATGATTTAACCTGTATGAGTATCAAAGACCTATCCTTGTTTTTAAAAAATTTAAAATTAAAAAAAGAACAAGAAGAAATAAGTAGATTATTACTAAAAGAAATTAATAATCGTTTAGATTTCTTACAAAATGTCGGATTAGAATACCTAAGTTTAAATCGAAAAGCAGGAACACTTTCTGGAGGAGAAAGCCAAAGAATTCGTTTAGCTACGCAAATTGGTAGTAAACTATCTGGAGTATTATATGTTTTAGATGAACCCAGTATCGGACTTCATCAAAGAGATAATGAAAAATTAATTAATTCTTTAAAAGAAATGCGAGATCTTGGGAATACTCTAATTGTAGTAGAACATGATACAGATACCATGTTAGAAAGTGATTTTTTAGTTGATATCGGACCAGGAGCTGGAACCGAAGGAGGACATGTTATTGCATATGGTACTCCAAAAGAAGTAATGAAAAATCCAGATAGTTTGACAGGAAAATATCTATCTGGAAAAATGAAAATTGAAGTTCCGAAAAAAAGACGAAAAGGAAATGGAGCATTCTTAGAAGTAGTAAAAGCAGAAGAAAATAATTTAAAAAAGATTAACGTAAAATTTCCATTAGGAAAACTAATATGTGTAACTGGGGTATCAGGCTCTGGAAAATCCACCCTTGTGAATGAAATTCTTTACAAAAGCGTTGCAAAACATGTGTATCATTCCAAAGAAGAACCAGGAAAATGCAAAGAAGTGAAAGGTTTAGAAAATATCGATAAAGTTGTAATGATTACCCAAGATGCGATTGGTAGAACCCCAAGAAGTAATCCAGCAACTTATGTAGGAGTCTTTGATGATATTAGAGATTTATTTGCGAATACCAAAGAAAGTAAAATGCGTGGATACGATAAAGGAAGATTCTCATTTAATGTCAAAGGTGGAAGATGTGAATCTTGTTGGGGAGATGGTGTAAAAAAGATCGAAATGCATTTCTTACCAGATGTTTATGTTCCCTGTGATTCATGTAAAGGAAAAAGGTATAATCGTGAGACATTAGATATCAAATTTAAAGGTAAAAATATTGCAGATGTTTTAAAAATGAGAGTAAATGAAGCAACCGAATTTTTTGAAAACGTTCCAAAAATTAAACAAAAATTAGATGTCTTAATGGATGTAGGGCTTTCATATATTGAACTTGGACAAAGTGCTCCAACTCTATCTGGAGGAGAAGCTGGTCGTGTAAAACTTGCCAAAGAACTTCAAAAAAGAGCGACTGGAAAAAGTTTGTTTATCTTAGATGAACCTACAACTGGACTTCACAGCGAAGATATCAGAAAACTATTAATAATTTTAAATCGCATTGTAGATAATGGAGATACCGTTGTTGTGATTGAACACAATCTAGATGTAATAAAAGTAGCAGACCACATTATTGATTTAGGACCAGAAGGTGGAGATGGTGGAGGAACAATTGTAGCAACTGGAACACCAGAAAATATTGCCAAAGTAAAAGAATCTTATACAGGGCAATGGTTGAATAAATACTTATAAAAATATAATAAAAAATAAATGATAGAAAAAGCTCTTGAGTTCAAGAGTTTTTTATTGACATGGAATTCTGTTTTCTTAACATGTAAATTTGACATTTTAAAAAAAAAGAGATATAATAACCCCAAGAAAAAAAGGGGAGGTAGTTTATTTAATGGAAATAAAAAAAGGAATAAATATTGAATATGAGGGCCAGATTTATGTAGTTTTATCAATCATTGAAGAAGAAAATATAAAATACATATTTGCAAATAAAATAGAAAATGAAGAACCAACAGAAGAATATATGATTTTTAAAGAAAATGGTGAAGTAGTAAAAGAAGAAACGTTAATAAATCGTTTATTACCAAAATT
>CAOKLK010000032.1 GCA_948469295.1 uncultured Mycoplasmatota bacterium | reverse complement strand
ACTTCCTTCCGAACCATAAATCCTGTTCCATTAATTGTAGCAGATCCAGCATAATTCATACGTGCTCGGTTATAAAAGAAATTTTGAATGAAATAAAACAATGTATAACTACCTGTTAACCAATTATCCCCCATATTTTTTGCATCACGGAAAGCTTGAGCTACTTGAACTCCTTCACACAATGCATCATTCATTCTTGCCAAAAAATCTGGATGAACCAAATTATCAGCATCAAAAACTACAAATGCATCAAGATCTTCACGAGATTGTAACTGTTCAAACGTAAATTTTAATGCATCTGCTTTATATTTTACTGGTACAGTACAATCTATAATCGTCGCTCCAGCTTCTCTCGCAGCTTTCTCCGTATTATCAGTACAATTATTCGGTACTACAAATATTTCATACATATCCTTTGGATAATTCTGTCTTTTTAAACTTTCTACTAACGCTCCAATTACTTTTTCTTCATTTCGCGTTGCAATAACAATTCCAAATTTATGTTTTGGTTTATGTCTACCAAATTGACTTTTATGATAATTTTTAAATCCAAATAACCCTGTAATTGCAAAATACATGCCATATACAAAAGTTATAGAAAATATAATATAATATAATATTACTAACATAACAACACCTATTTTATCCTTTCTCTTATATCATCGAATGTTAATCCTAGCATGTATAATTCATTTACTTCTTTTTTTATAATCTCAATAGATTCCTCTATTTTATTTTGCACAATTTCTTCTAATTTAGAAGTAATAAATGTTCCTTTTGTTGATACACTTCTTATAATATTCTTATTTTCAAGTTCTGCGTATGATTTTTTCACTGTATTCGGATTAATTCCTAGTTCATTAGCAAGTTCTCGGATACTTGGCATTTGATCATTTTGTTTCAATTGACCTCGAATCACACACTTTTCGATTTCTTGAACAATTTGAACATATATTGGTGTTCTACTTTGATAATCAATATCTATCATCAAAATCCCCTCTTACTCCATTATATTCGTACTACTTGGGTTAGTACAACTGCATTATATAACAAAAACCCAAAAAAAGCAATGACAATTTAGTCATAAAGCTCCTAGAAAATACAAAAAAGAACAAAAAAAGACAAAAAAACATGATATAATAAAAAATAGAGGTAAATAGTTATGAAAAAAATATTTTGGATTAGTAGTACAATCATAATCATCACAATATTACTCACTCTGTGTTTTTTATTACCTAAAATAGGTATAAATCAAGAACAAGCAAAATGGAATCAAATATTTTATCAAACCATTAAAAATATCCAAAAATATCCAGAAATATTCTCTGGAACTATTGAAGGAACACTGAGATACAATGGAGCACACAAAGAGCCTTATGAAACACCCATACATTATGAATTCACTAAAGAAGATAACAACCTAACAATCATAAAAGATACAGGACAAACTACCATCAATTGGCAACAAGAATATTATGATCTCATCAAATTGATAAGAAATATAGAAAATACACAAGACCTAATAAAAATAGATCATCAAACTTGCAATGTTGAAAACATAAATAAAACATTTCACACCCAATTCAAAAATTGTCAAATATCTTATGAAACATCCTTCCCAAAAATAAAAAATATAACAATAAACCTAGATAATACAAAAATAATACTCGAACAAAATAAAATCACCATAAACCATGAAAGCAATTTCCTAACAATATATAATTTAAAAAATGGATTTTCCATAAATATCAATGATATTTTAAAACTACAGACAGAATTTACAGAACACAAAAACATTTATCATCTAATCATCAAAGAAAAATCATTTTTATTAGAACAAGAAGAAAATTTCTTAAAATTAACTTCCCTAAACAAAATCGAAAACTTTCATAGTTTAGAAATGACTTTAAAACAAAAAGAAAATATTCTTCCGAAAGAAAACGCTTTAGATATTACAGAATTTCCATTTTTAAAATACTTAACTTCCCTAAATTTACCAGATTGGAGAAACCTATGAAAAAGAAAATTTTTATTATCACAATATCTCTCATTTTACTTGGATTACTAATATTAATTTACTTTCAAAGAAGAAATTTCTTAGAAGAATTTCAAAACAAACAAACCATAAATTTAAAAGATGAAATCCTATCAACTCAAAAAGAAATTAACAAAAAATTAGATCAAATCAAAAACAATGAAACCTATACCTTTGACAATCCTTATGTAGAACAAAACCCCTATCAAATTAGTCCATTATCTGCTATTATAATTTTTCATACTGAAAAAGAATGTGAAATAAATATTTATTTAAATGAAAAACATATTATGACTACCAAAAAAGAAAAGCAACACGCTATTCCAATTTATGGACTATATGAAAATCAAGAAAATAAAGTAAAATTAATCAAAGATCAAGAAGAAAAAATAATTACTTTAAAAACAGAGAAAAGCAATCTAGAACCATTAACTATCTTAGAAAATCATTTAGAAGAAGAAAGCTTTTATTTCATGACAGCATCTTATAAATCTGGTCTATCAGCTTACGATAATTCTGGAAATCTAAGATTTTATTTAAAAGGAATGTATCGAATGGATGTCGAATGGCTAGAAAATGGACACTTTTTAATTGGCATTCCAAATGGACAATTCGCCGAAAACTTTTATGGCATGGTCGAAATGGATTACTTAGGAAAAATATATAATTACTATACATTAGAACATGGGGTATCTTTTGAAATTGAAGTCTTAAAAAATGGAAATTATCTAATTGCTGGAGGATTCACTCCAGTATATATCAAAGAACAAACCATTAGTGAAATCGATCCACTTACAGGAAATACCCTAGATACAATAAACATTGCTGAAATAATCAAAGAAATTGATCCAAACTTCAATTCAGACTATTTAGGACAAAAAGCCATTCGAAATGGTTTTGCATATAACGAAGAAACCAAAGATCTCATTATTTCATTTCGAGGAATAAACACCCTACTTTCAATCAACAAAGATACCAAAAAACTAAACTGGATATTTACCAACCAAGAAAATGAAGTATTCCAAGCAGAAGTCTGGAAAAATTATTTCGTAACGAGTGAAGATAACAATTATCCCTGGGGACAGCATGCTCCAATTCTTACAAAAGAAGGATATATTGCATTTTTCAATAATGGCTATGATCGTTATCACGGATTTGAAGTCGGAGGTCTAGATTTTACCAAAGATTATAAAGATAATTATTCTCGAGCAGAAATATATAAAATTGAAAATAAAATTGCTACTCCAATTTGGACATATGACGAAAACAAAACCCTATTCTCACACCAATATGGATCGATAAAAATAACAGAAAACAATTCCAAATTAATAAACTTTGGATGGACGTTAAAAAATGAATACAGAAATAACTTAGATGCAACGTTAAGTAACTCCGAAAAAAATATTGATAATACTTATGCTGCAATCATTGAAATTGATGAAAAAGAAAACATCATTTGGAAAGCTAATTGTGAAGAAGGAAAATATCGTGTAATGAAACATAATTTATATGATAATCCAAAAGAAATAGACTTTAAAATCTTAAATATTAAAAATTCCATTCCTAGTGAAAAATTAGAAACCACAACAATAAAACAACAAGATATAGAAAATACCCAAAATTGGATTTATAATGTTACACTAACCAATCATTATTTTGAAACAAATTACCCAATTCAACAACAAGATCAAATTGAATTTTATTTTATTGATAAGTATCAAAAAGTTCATAAAATGATTTATAAAGAAAAAAGTATTCCAGAACCTAATCGTATATTTCATTTAGAATTACCAAAAGGAGAATATCTATTCTACATTAAAATAAATAATGTGATTTGGAATACATTTACCAAAATAAAAAATTAGAGATTAACATCTCTAGTTTTTATTTACAATAATTTATTACTATAATGACTTTTTAATTGTTAACAGAAGATGTAAAACACAAATTCCCTAATTAACAATATTGATCTATTTTTCTTTTTCTAGTACTTTCTTCCAAATAATTTTCAAAGATTTGTATATCCAAATTATCTTTAGCAAGCATTTCTCTTTCTTGTATTCCCCATTTGTTTTGCTTATATTTTTTCATATATTCTACCATTTTTTCTCCATATTTAGATAGTTTTTCAAAAAATTCATTTAAATCTCCTCTATTTCTTAACATTTCATAATTATTTTTTAAAAAATAAAGTTTTAAAGAAGCTATATTTAACTTGCTTTTTATTTCTTGATAATCAGTAGTTCCAATTGCCCAACTATAATAAAGACCAAATAATAGAGGTGGTATGTAGAATGAACATAAATTTCTTGGTATTAATAAGTTTTCTATAAAATTTTGAATTGTCAAATTTTCTAACGTAGAAAAGATGGCTACTCCTACAGAAAGAGTAAATCCCATTGCTAGTGACATAGATGGTATAGTAAACATTAATCTAACATATGATTTTTTCTTTTCTTCCAATTCCGCTAATGTATTTTCCAACTTTTTTATTTCATCACAAATCAAAAAATTATCTAAAGCACTATTTTTTTTATTTATAGCTGTATTAACCTGATTGATATTTATATCTTGATAAAATAGATTATCCATTTCTTTTGCCATTGTATCCATCGCCTTCTTGAAAAAAGATTATACATCAAAGCATTTTTTAATGCAAGTTATAACACTAATTCTTTTTTCTTAACAAGATACCAATATCCTACAAAACTACCTATGATAGTAAATATTGAAATAAAATTACCAACTTGTTCTACACCAGTTCCCGGATACGTTAAAGTATAAATACCATCTTCCATAATATTTACTTCAATAAAGCCCATTTCATTTTCGTTAAAATTTACAACATTTCCCTTCTCATCTTTTAAAGAATATCCAATATAATAAAGTCTTGGAAGTTCCAGAAAAGAATCTTTCTTCGCCTCAAATTTTAAATTTGGAACACTACTTTCTAAAATAGTAGCTTCACCTTTTTTTACTAAAATTTCTTGATTTCTATTTTCATAATAATCTTCATTTTTTAAAGCATTTTCTGGAAGATATTCATGTTGCCAGCCCATTGCTGCTCCACTTTTAACAACAGTTTCATTTGTATAATGAAAAATATTATCACATCGAAAATGAATATCGAAATATCCAAAAACAACAATACAAATAGATACAAAAATCAAAAACATATTACTTTTATCTTTTAAACATAAAGGAGCTAACAAAGCAATTCCAATTGTTAAAAAAGTACACAGTCTCCAAGCAAATTGAATCATATACAAAATACTTGGCAACATATCAAAATAAAATAATTTTGAAGAAAAAAACAAACAAAGAATTTCGATGATGATAAATCCTTTCATATATTGAATCTTCTCAATCTTTTTATACTGAATACAAGTAAGAACAAGCAAAAGACAAGAAACAAGCGAAAAATTAAAATTCACACCATCGCGAAAATGCGAAAATGGTAAATATTCATACAACCATAAAGAAGTATTATAAACGCCACCAGACATGACGCCTTCTAAAAAGACTGCTATTCCTCCTCGAAATTTATATTCAAACATTGGAATCAAAAAAAATAAAACGCTAAAAAGAATTACAAAACATCCTATGATAAATGATTTAAGAAATTCTTTACGAAATACTTTTTTATAATAAATCATTAAAAAAATAGCAAGAAAAAAAGTAAAATAAATCATCATCGTAAAGTGAGATAAAATACCACCAATATAACCAATAACAAAAAGTGGATAAAAAGATTTTTTATTTCCATTAAGCAAAGATACTATTCCAGAAAAAATCATCGGTAAAAATGGAAAAACAAAGAATTCAGCAAGAGAATCTCTTACATAATGATCAGATAATAAATAAGGACAAGATAAATAAATAATACTAGAGAAAAAAGCTATTTTTTTATTTTTACTAACTTTAAAAGCAAGTTCATACATGGAAAGTCCAGATAAGAAATATACAAAAAGATGAACAAATTTCAAAGTTTCTCGAATACCCAATCCAAACCATTCAAAAACCAAAGAAACAATTGCGGAAAAAGTATGAGAAAGTGGTGGATATAATAAATGAGAAGCATAGCCAAAATTATTTGCTAAGTTTGGTAAAATTGGACTTCCAAAAATTCCATGCATCCGAATAGAATCAGCTAATGATACAATATTTGCAATATGATAAACTGTATCATCATTTTCATGATAAGGACTGAAAAGAAAAGGTAACATAAAAAGAATACTAAAAAGAAAAACTCCACCAATATACCATTTATGTTCCAGTAATACTTTTTTCATCTAATCACTTCCCAAAAATATAGTATCACAAATTAAATTAACTAAAAAGAAAATAATAACAGAATTTTACACAGAAAGTACTATTCGAAAACTACGAGCAAAAGAAAAACTGCCATTTGCATCATGATATTCAAAAACACCAGATTGTAATCCAAAAGAAAGACCACCACCACGTGAAAGCCATGGATTCATATTACAAACAAATAAAGATATATCTACATACCAAGAGCCTATAGCACGAGTTTCATTTTCATAAGTTACATTTGCAAACGGTCCCATTTCACCTGTTGCATCTCCTAAAATTCGACGATTATACTCTAGATTCGCTGTTCCATATTTATAGGTATCATAATACTTACTGTCTGGATATGGTACTCCTCCATCACTCTCTGTCCAATTGGTTTTATTTTTATTATCACCATCTTGCGGATATGTTAAAGTACCAATAAAATTTGAATTCCATTGATCATTTCTTCCACTTACAAGCTTTCCATTTTGATCAAGCATGACTCCCATCACATATTCCTCAGAACCACCACTCATATCATAAATTCCAGTTTTATTTCCAGTCG
>CAOKLK010000031.1 GCA_948469295.1 uncultured Mycoplasmatota bacterium | reverse complement strand
TGCAACATCATAACAAGAATCACTTCCATTTTTTAAATGCACTGGTTTTTTAATAAAATGTTTTACTTTCAAATAACAACTTAACAAAAAAGACAAAAAGACATTCTGATAAATTTTTAAAAGTCGTTCACTCTTTTGAATAGCTCCTCTTACCTGCTCTAAAGTTTCATAAGCTGGAAAGGGATTAACAGAATCTCCACCATTGGTAAGAATCCTAGGACCCATAAAATCAAACTTCGTTTTCAAATAACACTGTTGTATTTCAAAAATAAAATTTGATTCCAAAAGAACAATATCATTATTTAACACTACTAAAAAATCGGGATGAAAATTTTTAATTGCATACTGACAACCAATATTATTACCGACCGCAAAACCCAAATTATCTTGATTTCGAATAACATGTTTTGTTTCCTTTAACAAAGTTTGATAAGATTCATCCGAAAGCGTTCCATTATCCACTACTACAATTTCATAACCATCACCAGCATTTTTCTTTATAGAAAGAATACATTCCAGTGTATCATTTAAATTTTTATAATGTAAAATTACAAATACAACCATACTAAACCTCTTCAGCAAAACCCTTCTCTAAAGCTTTAAAAATAACATAACCCAAAATCATCACACCAAATCCAATACATAGTAAT
Organism: uncultured Mycoplasmatota bacterium; assembly: GCA_948469295.1. GTDB lineage: Bacteria > Bacillota_I > Bacilli_A > RF39 > UBA660 > MGBC162267. The sequence continues at coordinate 6,279 of CAOKLK010000031.1, read as the reverse complement.
GACAATAATCCTACAAGATTTGGAGATTGTTGATAATAGAAAATTGCACGATAAGCTTCAATCAGATGCTTCATCGGATTAAGATTTAAAATCCATTGCAGACGAGCAGGAATCAAACTAGCATCATATAAAATGGGAGTTGCATAAAACAACAAAGTCAAAACAAAATTAACAATATATTCCACATCACGAACATATACATTAATTGCACTTAAAACAAAAACGAATCCCAAGGACATCATAAACTGAATCAAAATAATAATTGGTAAATAAAGAAGATAAATACTAAATCCCAAACCACCAAATAAAACAAATAATAAAATTATAATACAAGAAATCAAGAAATTAACCAAGCCACTTACTACAATAGAAATTGGTAAAATTTCCCTAGGAAAATAGACCTTCTTAATAATATTTCCATTCACCAAAACCGTAGTAGATCCTTGATTCAAAACGGTTGTAAAAAAATTCCAAGGAATAATAGCAACAATCAAAAAAATTAAATAATTTGGTTGATCTTGTTTTAAAATATATGGAAATATAATGGCATAAACCAAAACGGTTAAAAGCGGATTCACAAATGACCAAATAATTCCTAAAAAAGATCCCTTATATTTTCCACGAATTTCCTTTTTTACATTAGATTTTAAAAGTTCACGATACTGATATAATTCTTTAAATAAATTCATAATTTCACCTACTTACCTCTTCTAAATAAGCATCAATTACCTCTTTCGAATCCCCATCCATTCTCATTTTACCATCACTAATCCAAATAGCACGATGACACAATTCTTTCACTGAATCCAAACTATGCGTTACGATCACAATAGTTTTATTACTATCTCGAAGTTCATGTAACTTTTGAAAACACTTATCTTGAAAATGTTGATCTCCAACTGCCAAAATCTCATCAATAAGTAAAATCTCTGCATCCACATTAATTGCAACAGAAAAAGCAAGACGCATATACATACCAGAAGAATAAGTACGTACAGGATTATCAATAAATTCTTGCAATTCCGAAAACTCAATAATATCATCTAATCTTGCATCAATTTCTTCCCTCGTAAGACCAAAAATAGAGGCATTAAAATAAATATTTTCTCGTCCAGTAAAATCTGGATGAAAACCTGCACCAAGTTCCAACAAAGAAGTTAACTTTCCATTTGTGGTTACACTCCCCTTCGTTGGATAAATAATTCGAGTCATCAGTTTCAAAAGTGTCGACTTTCCACTTCCATTAGTACCAATCAAAGCAACACTTTCTCCCTTGTGAATCGTAACATTAATATTTTCTAAAACCGTTCGAATTTCTTTTTTATTTCGGTTCCAAAAAACAACTCGTTCCTTTAAAGTACTAGGTTTATCTGAATATATCTTAAAAGTTTTCGTCATATCTTTTACTTGAATAGCAAAACTATGATCCATTTGTTTTTTTGATTTCATACGAAAACCTCCCATTTACTATAAATAGTATATCATAAACTATCTAGCTTTCCTAGATTTTAAAAAATCAACAACCCTTAATAAAAATATACTTACTACTTCAAAAAACCACATCAATCCCAAAATCAAAACATTCGCATCATTATAAACTCGTGCAAAATATCTTCTACTTTGACTAAGTGCCTTATACTTTCTAGAACGCTTTAAATTTTTATTAATTGTCACAGAATGATTATGAAAAACTTCTACATCATTACATAAATAAATTCCTTGCTTTTTCAACTTTTTAGAAACAATATTCTCTTCAAAATAAAGAAATACTTGATCATCCAAATACCCAACTGGTTCCAAATCTAAAATAGAAACAAAGAAAAAACAAAATGATACAACTTCTACTGGTAAAAAAGACTTAGAATAATAATCATCGGAATACTGATTCATCGAAAGAAAAAAACGATAAAAAAATGGAATACTCAAAAGCAACAATTGCAAATTACTAGGAACTTTCCATCCTCTGTTATAACCAGAATGTTCTCGTATCACTGGACCCATAACAATGGCTTGTTCCCTTCTTTGAATCATTTTCTGTAAAACCTCTTCTTTGGAAATTTCCACATCACTATTACTAACAAAAGAATAAAAAATTCCTTGATCTTTCAAATAACGAAGTCCAAAATTTACCCCTTTTCCAAATTCTCTACCATCACTACGTTGTAATATTTTTATTTTATCACATTCATAAGCGTTTAATACCTGAAAAGAATCATCCGTTGATTGATTATCCACAACAACAATTCGATCAATACAAGAATAATCTTTAATATTTTCTAACAACTTTATCGTTGTTTTAGCATCATTATAATTTACAATTACAAATCCGATCATTCATTTCATCTCCTTTCTTACGCAAAAATAGGACAACTACCAAAATACTTACAGAAGGAGAAATTAAAATATGTCCCGAAAAAAACGCCAGTACAAAAACCAACAACAAAGATATTTTTTCATCCAAATCATATTTTCTTCGAAAAGAAAATATAAAAAACGGAGCTAAGAAAAAACATGTACCCAAAATTCCATAATGATAAAAAATATCAAAATAATCCATTTCAATCATTTTCATAGAAATCCACTGATTTTCATTTAACACAGTAATTCCAGTTCCAACTATTTTTTGAGAAACTGACACCGTTTCATAATAAGATTGTGTCTTCTGCAAAAAAGACAAACGTTCACTAAAAATAAAATGATCAATATGATGAAACGTCAACAAATCACGAACTTCATGAATTCCTAAAAAATCCAAATGAATTTGAATATTTTTATAAAAAGATGTATGAATAAGTAAAAATCCAAATGATACCACCAAAAAAATCGAACACAATCCGCTCATCAAAATCTTTTTCCATTCCCGCTTTCGAAATTTTATACGCAAATAATATATAAAATAACAAAATAAAATAAGAAAGAAAGATAAAATTGGTACCTTTGTTCCTAAAAGTAACAAACCTGATAAATAAAAAGGAACCAAAAGAAATCCAACATACCACTTTTTTTGATAAATATAAGAAAAAACAAAAGGACCTAAGATGGCAAGAATACCTCCAATTTCATTGGTTGAATAAAACCATCCCAAATTTCCCATTTTACTATGAGCATAACTATCAAAGCCAACTTGAAAAATTTGTGGAATTACCAAAAAACATAAATACAAACAAAGTACACCAATCAAATATTTTTTAGAAATTTTAAAATAACCTTTTTCACTGATCGGATATAACAAAACCAAACTAATAGGAAAATAAAAAGTACGAAAAAAATTTTGAACTTCTAAAAGAAAAGAACTACCTCCTTTTTGAAAATATATCCCCGAAAAAAACAAAAGAAAATAAAGGCCAAAAAACAAACAATACAAAATTGATTTTTTATTAAAAAATTTAACATTTAAAAAAAATAAAAACACTAAAAAGAAAATTTTTAAGCCCAAAATAAAATATAAACTTCGACCCAAAAAATGAATAGAAAAAGATGTAAAAACATCAAAAAATGGTCCCAAAAATAAATAAATCCAAATCACTTTTGAAATCCAAGTTAAGTTCTTTTTTGAAATATTCATAAAAAAGTCCCTCACATTCTATTTTATTATAACAAAAAAAGACTTTAAAAAAAAAGAGGTTTCCCTCTCATTTCTTCCGTTTCTTCTTATCATCCTCGAACAAATCATACATTTCGTCTTCTTCTTCCTCACTAAAAACTCTAGTTTTATCCAAAGAAGATATCTTTTCTTCCAAATCATTTTTCGAAAGAGATTGCGTTTTTTCATAATCGCGAATAACCTCTTCAGCTTTCGATATTTTATCAGTAACACTAGAATCTTCTTTTGTTTCTAAAACTTCCAAATCATTATCTATCTCCTTATTTTTTTTCTTATTTTTCTTTTTTGATTTCTTTTTTGGCATCTTTTTTTCTTCAAAAACTTCATGATTTACATTCTGCATTTTTTCATATTGAGATAATTTTTGTAGCAACTTCTTATTTGGTTTTCTTAAAAAAGCAAAAATACATAAAATTAATAAAAATGCACATCCTCCAGCAAATCCAAATACTACATATTTATATTTCTCTTTTTCCTCTTCTAAAACTTTAACTCTTTCATCAAAATATTCTTGAAATGTATTATCTTTCTCATGATACAGATAATATCCAGTCTTTCCAGTTTCTAAATTCATTGCATAAACAACCGCAAATTCACTATCATCTTTGACTTTAAAAGCCACATATTCTTGATCAGAAATCGTAATAGTAGTTTTATGAAAACCCATTAATGTATCTTCTGGATCCATAATATATAACACCATATTAGAAGACTTTTGTTCATTATAAAGTTCATAATGATCCGAATCTTCATCATAAATAGCAAATACTAAATTTCCGGATTCATCTTTCATAGCTACCAAAGTAAATCCTGTAACATCACTAGTAAACACTGGAATATCAAAATCTTTAATTTTTAAAGTTCTGGCTTCATATAATTCTGGTTTTGTAATATTTTTCGAATTCTTAACCAACACATAAGTTTTATTGTTTATCACTACTTCAATAGGATTCTCATCTTTTACATTAATAGTAATCTTATAACTACGCTCCACTCCCGTTTCACTTGTCACAACAACAGAAAAAACATTTGCTCCTTCATTGACTTCAAATTCTCCAAGACCAGAAACCTGTGCATATCCAGATTCCGTGGCACCTTCAATCGTAACTTGATTTACCGTCGAAGGTACATCAACAGAATACTCCAAAGTTTCTTTATGAAATACTGGACTGAGTTCATAATCTTTTACTTGCAAAGACTTTAAAAAATTATTAGAGTCTTTCTCCCTTGGAGCTTGAACAACAACAATTTTTCGTCCTGAAACTTCTTGAGTCTTTCCACTAGCATCCGTAATATTTCCAGAAACTTGAAAACTAATTTGTCCAACATCCGTAGCATTACAAGTAACAGATAACGTTTTATTAATATTTCCAGCATTAGAAGATGCATCTGCTTCATTCAAAGCACAATTTGATGTTGCTCCACTTCCCCGACCAGAAATTTGCCAAGACGCTGCTCCCTTAATATTAACATAAAAAGTGACCTTTCCTCCAGCGGTAGCAGTAGAAACATTCGAAGTAACACTAATTGAACCAGCTTGACATATTTGAAGAAATCCAAATAATACCAAAACACTAAATCCCAAATATAATTTTTTTCTCATTTTACCCTACTTTCTAACTTTGACTAATACTTTTTTGTCCTAATAAATATTGACGTAATCGTAAAAGATCTGCCGAATTTACATTTCCGTTGACATTAATTAAACGTGCTGATTCCAAATAAGCCCCAGAATACTTCACTTGACCAAGTAAAATTTGACGCATTCGAAGCAAATCTGCTGAATTAATCAAACCATCTCCAGTCAAATCTCCATATAACACAATTTCATAAGTTTCTCCCGTTGGAAAAGTTATTTTTGTTCCCGTTCCAACTCTCTCAGAATCCCCCATCAACACATTATTGCTATTTCGAAAAGCTAACTCATTTCCCTTAGTTCGACTTTTTAAAGTGCCTACAGTAGTTCCAACACTAACATTTGTTAGATAATTTCCCTTTTTGGTAAGCTTCATATTAGATAAATGAGTCATAAGAGGAAGAACCCCTGGATTACTTGGATTGGATGAAGAATTATCACCTTCTCCTCCTACAGAAGAAGAATCTCCTGGAATACCAACAAATACTCCTTCAGCATTTTTAGATGCTCCAGCTGCTGCATACACAATTCCAGCCTTCACCGGACTTTCTTCTGAAGAATAAGCCCCAATATTATAAAAATTATAAAATCCAAGATATGTATTGCCTTTATAGTCAATTCGTTCTCCACTTGTTGAAATACTACCATTCGCCCCAACTTCTTGACGAGATAACGCTGCCAAATATACAGGATTTACCCGATATGTTCGACCAGCTTCCATAAAAATACTAGAATAAGCAACATGGTCGACTGGATCCACTCCACTCATAAAACTGCCATTCAAAACAGTCTTCACAACAGATTCCTGATAATTTTCACTAAATCCTAAATTTTCAAACATCAATACACTATCGACCATCAAAAAATTTCGTGGATCTAAAAAATAAGCAGTAACCTCAGAACTTCCAATATACCAATTTCCTTCCGTATTCGTATTAGAAGGATCCTTACAAGATGGACAACTAGCTCCATTAATAGAACTAATCCATTTTTCGCGTTCTACTGAAGTATTAAAATCAAGTCCAGTTCTTAAAGACTT
>CAOKLK010000030.1 GCA_948469295.1 uncultured Mycoplasmatota bacterium | reverse complement strand
AACTCCAGAAACCCCAGGAAGTATAAATGAAGGTGGAGAGCTTGGCTATAGCTTATCACATGCTTTTGGAGCCGTTTTAGATAACCCAGAATTAATTGCAGCATGTGTTATAGGAGATGGAGAAGCTGAAACAGGACCACTTGCCACCAGTTGGCATGCTAACAAAATTTTAAATCCAATGACGGATGGAGCAGTTTTACCTATCCTTCATTTAAATGGATATAAAATAGCCAATCCTACAATTTTAGCAAGAATCAATAAAGAGGAATTAATCTCTCTATTTCGTGGATACGGATGGGATCCGTTATTTGTAGAAGGTCAAGATCCCAAAGAAATGCATGAAAAAATGGCTGAAACAATGGATCTTGCCATTGAAAAAATAAAATGGATAAAAGAAGATGCTTGTTATAGCAAAGGTGCAGAACGACCAATTTGGCCAATGATAATTTTGCGAACTCCAAAAGGCTGGACTGGACCAAAAGACATTGAAGGAAGCTTCCGATCTCATCAAGTTCCTATAGAAGTAACCAAATCTCACCCAGAATCTTTAGAACGTTTAGAACAATGGTTAAAAAGTTATCGTCCAGAAGAATTATTTACATCAGAAGGAAAACTAAAACCAGAATTAAAAGTATTAACACCAAATGAAACCAAAAGAATGGGTTCCAATCCAAATGCCAATGGCGGATTATGTACAAAACAACTAAATCTCCCAGATTACAGAAAATTTGGAGTAGAAGTGCAAAGTCCTGGGAAAACCATAAAAGAAGATATGCGAGTATTAGGAAAATTTATTCAAAAAATCATTGAAAATAATGAAAGTGAACGAAATTTTCGAATTTTTGGACCAGATGAAGCATTATCAAATCGTTTACATGAAGCCTTCGAGGTAACAAATCGTCAATGGCAAGCTCCAATTTATGAAAAAGATGAATTTTTAGCTCATGATGGTAGAATAATAGATTCTATTTTATCAGAACATGTTTGTGAAGGAATGCTTGAAGGCTATATTTTAACAGGAAGATATGGACTATTCCATAGTTACGAATCCTTTATTCGTATTGTGGATTCTATGGTTGGACAACATGCAAAATGGCTTAAAATGGCAAATGAAATTTCTTGGCGGAAACCAATTCCTTCTTTAAATATTTTATTATCCAGTCATGCTTGGCAACAAGATCATAATGGTTATACGCATCAAGATCCTGGATTTATTAACCATTTGCTTACAAAAAAAGCAGATACAGTAAGAATCTATTTACCACCAGATGCAAATACATTACTAACATGTTTTAATCATTGTATTCAAACAAAAAATTATATTAATTTAATGATTGCTAGTAAACATCCAAGACCGCAATGGTTAACAATGAAACAAGCGGAACTACATTGTAAACAAGGAATTGGAATTTGGGAATTTGCCAGTAATGATCAACAAAGTACTCCTGATGTAGTACTAGCTTGTGCAGGAGATACACCTACATTAGAAACATTGGCTTGTGTAACAATTTTAAGAAAATTCTGTAAAAATATTAAAATACGAGTAGTAAATGTAGTAGATTTAATGAGATTACAACCAAAAGAACAACATCCCCATGGCTTAACAGATGACGAATATGACAAAATTTTTACAAAAGATAAACCGATTATCTTTGCTTTCCATGGCTATCCAAATGTAATTCATGAATTAACCTACAAAAGAAAAAATCAAAATTTACATGTTCGTGGATACATAGAAGAAGGGACAATAACTACACCTTTTGATATGAGAGTGTTAAACAAAATTGATAGATTTCACTTAACAGAATTAGTATTACAATATATTGAAACAGTCAATGAACAAGAAATTAAAAACTATTGTGAAGAAATGCTAATCAAACATAAAGAGTATATCGTAGAACATGGGGTAGATTTAAAGGAAATAACAGAATGGACGTGGGAAAGAATGGATAATTTTGATAATTGAAGAAGTATTTTTAAAAGCTAACTTTTTGGTAAATCCAGTAATATATCCAATGTTAAATTCTAAAACAATCTTAAAAAATGAAATTATCAAAAGGGCAAATGAAGGATTATTTTATATTACAACCGAAGAAAAAGCCGATAAAATCATTGAAGAAAGTTTAATTAGTACACCTGATCCCTTTATTTCCTTTGGATTAAAAAAGCCTGTATTTTATGGAGGTATCCCTGAATTACCAGTAGCATGTTTTGATTTAAAACTTCCTACCGTAATTACTGCCATAAAACTAAATATTCCCTATGAAACCTTAGCTCTATTTCAGATAGAAATGAATGGACATGCTTATAAATTATTTTATCCCAACCTTTTATTAGAACCATTTGAACTCAAAAAGGTTTACTTAGGATTAACCGTAAAAGATTTTCAATTTTGCTATCAAGAAATCAAAGAAGAAGAAAAAAATAATTATGTTGTCCAAATACCACAAAAAGAAATAAAAGCGATTGAAAAAAAATTAGCCAAAGAATTGAAAGGAATAATTTCGATCATAAAACAAAAAAAGAAATTATATAAAATTTAAAAAGAATCATAAAAATGATTCTTTTTAAATTGACTTATCAATATAATTAATCTATAATGAGTGAAGCACAAATCATTATGTGAAAGAAAGGAACGAAAATGAAACAAATAGCAAAAATATTAAAAAAATTTACCATTCCCATAATTAGCATTATTGCTTTATTGTGGATTCAAGCAAGTTGTGATTTATCACTTCCAGATTATACTGCTAATATAATCAACATTGGAATCCAAGAAAAAGGTATTGATAGTCCGATACCAAATGTTTTAAGAAATGAAAGCTATAATATAATCATATCTTTAACAGATCAAAAAGAAGAAATAGAAAAATTATATGAGCAAAAATCATTTCAAGAACTATCAGAAAAAGAACAAAAAAAATATTCTTTGAAAAAAGAAAGTCAGTTGTACTTAAAAAAAGATATAGAAATTGAAAAGGAAGAAACTTTAAGAAAAGAATTTTCATATTTAATAATGTTTATCGAAATGATAGAAAAAGAAAACAGTCCTATTACCTCTTCTTTAAATCAATCAATGATAGAAGGAATGAGTATGATCGAAAGATTTCAGCTATTAGATTCTTCTTTAAAAAAACAAATGTATAATAGTTTCAAAAAACAACTAGAAACTTATGAAGATTCGATGTTAGAACAAGTAGCGATTGAATCTGTAAAAAAAGAATATGAAAAATTAGGAATAAACTTAGATGATTTACAAATGAATTATATTATTCAAAATGGCCTAAAAATGATATCCATCGCTACACTAATCATGGTAGTAGCAGTAACCATAGGATTTTTAGCAAGTAAAACAGCTGCCAAATTTGCTTATATTTTAAGAAACACAGTGATCAAAAAAATTATGAGCTTTGGAAACAAAGAATTTGCTGAATTTAGTACAGCAAGTTTAATCACTAGAAGTATAAATGATATTCAACAAATCCAAATGTTATTTGTCATGTCATTACGTGTAGTAGTATATAGTCCTATTTTAGGAATAGGAGCTCTTTTAAAAGTCCTTGGGAATTCAATGAATTGGATTATCGCATTAGCAATTGGATCTATAATATTTATTGTCTTACTGTTATTTGCATTCGCAATGCCAAAATTTAAAAAAGTACAAAAGCTCGTAGATAAAATGAATTTAGTCTCAAGAGAAATTTTAACTGGAATCCCTGTAATTCGTGCATTTAGTACAGAAAAATATGAAGAAAAAAGATTTGACAAAGCAAATCAAGAATTAGCAAAAACAAACCTATTTTGTAATAGAGTGATGGGACTTATGATGCCAACTATGATGTTTATTATGAATGGAGTATCGATTCTTATAATTTGGGTAGGAGCAAAACAAATAGATTTGGGAAGTATTCAAGTTGGAACCTTGATGGCATTTATTACATATACCATGCAAGTGATTATGTCATTTTTAATGTTATCTATGGTTTCTGTGATTCTACCAAGAGCATGGGTATCTGTGAAAAGAATTGGAGAAGTGTTAAGTACCGAAAATTCTATTACAGAAATTGATCAACCAGAGTCATTTGATAATACAAAAAAGGGAATTGTAGAATTCAAAGATGTTTATTTTCGATATCCAGATGCCGAAGAAGATGTGTTAGAACAAATAAGTTTTATAGCAAAACCAGGAACTACTACAGCATTCATAGGATCAACAGGAAGTGGAAAATCTACTTTAATTAATTTAATTCCCAGATTTTTTGATGTAACTGGAGGAAAAATTTTAATAGAAGGAGTTGATATACGAAAAGTAAAAATTCAAGACCTTCGTGAAAAAATTGGATATGTTCCACAAAAAGGCACGCTTTTTAGTGGTACCATTGAATCTAATATTTTATTTGGTGCCAAAGATCAAAGTGAAAAAAATATGGTGAAAGCTGCCAAAATAGCCCAAGCAAGCAGTTTTATTGATCAGAAAGAACAAAAATATTTAAGCGAAATTAGTCAAGGTGGAACAAATGTATCCGGAGGCCAAAGACAACGGTTATCGATAGCAAGAGCAATTGCAAAAAATCCAGATATTTACATATTTGACGATTCCTTTTCAGCATTAGATTATAAAACAGATATAAATTTACGAAAAGATCTATCCAAAGAAACAAAAAATGCTACAATTTTTATCGTTGCTCAACGAATAAGTACGATAATGCATGCTGATCAGATCATCGTATTAGATAAAGGAATGATGGTAGGAATTGGAACTCATAAAGAATTAATAAAGACATGTGATATTTATAGAGAGATAGCATTGTCGCAATTAAAGGAGGATGAGTTAAATGGGTAGAAAAATGAAACGAAGTATAGAAAAAGCGAAAGATTTCAAAGGCACCTTAAAAAAACTAATTCGATATATTGGGACATATAAAATAGGATTAACGTTAGTATTCATTTTAGCTATAGCAAGTACCATTTTTTCCATTACAGGGCCTAAAATTTTAGGAAATGCAACGCAAGAATTATATAATGGAATTATTGCAAAAATTAGTGGAACTGGAGGAATTAATTTTAATGCGATACTAAAAATTTTATTATTTCTATTAGCATTATATATCCTAAGTGCCATATTTTCCTACATTCAAGCATGGGTTATGTCTGGAATCAGTAAAAAAACAACGTATCGATTACGAAAAGAATTATCAGAAAAAATAAAAAAATTACCAATGCGTTATTTTGATTCAAAAGTTACTGGAGAAACCTTGTCGATTATTACTAATGATATCGATACACTACAACAAAGCTTAAATCAAAGTGCCACAGAATTAATTACCTCCATAGTAACTGTAATCGGAATATTTTTTATGATGTGTACCATAAATATAAGTTTAGCAATATTAACAGCCATCGTTTTACCAATTGCCATTTTGTTCGTAACAATTGTCATGAAACATAGTCAAAAATATTTTCAAAATCAACAAAAATATTTAGCAAATGTCGATGGTCAAGTAGAAGAAATGTTAAGTGGACACAATGTTGTAAAAGCCTTCAATGCAGAAGAAAAGTTAATAAAAGAATTTGAAAAAGAAAATCAGCATCTTTATGAATCAGGATGGAAAAGTCAATTCTTCTCAGGATTAATGCACCCAATCATGAATTTCATCGGAAACTTAAATTATGCCATCATTGCCATCGTCGGAGCCTATTTTTGTGCCAAAGGTAAAATTAAAGTAGGAGATATTCAATCCTTTATTCAATATTCCAAAAATTTCACTCGACCAATTGCCGAACTTGCACAAGTCATGAATCAAATTCAAGCAATGATTGCAGCAGCAGAGCGAATCTTTGAATTTTTAGAAGAACCAGAAGAAGAAGATTTTGGAACCAAAAAATTAGATCTAGAATCCATACGAGGTAACATTGAATTTCAACATGTAAAATTTAGTTATAATGATGATAAAATTATTATTAAAGACTTTAATGCGAAAATAAAATCTGGGCAAAAAATCGCCATCGTCGGACCAACAGGAGCTGGAAAAACCACTATGATTAAACTTTTAATGCGGTTTTATACAGTAAAAGATGGAGCCATTTTAATAGATGGAACAAATATTAATGAATTTAAAAGAAGCAATTTAAGAGATATTTTTGGAATGGTATTACAAGATACTTGGTTATTTAATGGAACTATATTAGATAATTTACGATATGGAAAATTAAATGCTACAGACGATGAAGTGATAGAAGCAGCTAAATCAGCTCATGTTCATCACTTTATTCAAACTTTAAAAGATGGATATAACATGGAGTTAAATGAAGAAACGAATAACATATCAGGAGGACAAAAACAATTATTAACTATAGCAAGAGCAATTCTTGCAAATCCAAAAGTAATGATTTTAGATGAAGCAACGAGTAATGTAGATACGAGAACAGAAATTTTAATTCAAAAAGCCATGGACGAATTAATGAAAGGAAGAACTTCCTTTATAATAGCTCATCGCTTATCTACTATTCAAAATGCCGACTTAATTTTAGTTATGAAAGATGGAGATATTATCGAAGTTGGAAATCATCACGATTTAATGGAAAAACAAGGGTTTTATTTTGAACTTTACAACAGTCAATTTGAAGAAATTGGATAAAATAGATAGAAATGTCTATTTTTTCTTTTAAAAAATTATAATCTTGATCTAAAAAGATTTCTATTATAAGATAAAGATAGAAAGAAGGAAAGAAATGAAATCAAAACAATTTGTGGATACATCATCTTCTATATTATTTATGATTATTTCTTGTTTTATCTTACTTTGTCCTTTGATAGAACTTACAGATATTCATAAAATATTTATTATTACAATGATCAGTTACAGTATAATAAACTTTGGAAAATTTCTATTAACGAAAGAATCACATGATTTTGAAGGAGTATTAAGTTCCTTAGCAAGTCTTTCTATTGGAGGATTAGCATTATTTATAAAAAGTGACTCTCCTTCAAAAATAGCATTATTACTTTTTGGATGGGTTATACTAGAATCTTTTATCAAACTAAAAAAAAGCGGACTACTACCATGATCGAAAAAGTAAAGTATGGATTGTCG
>CAOKLK010000029.1 GCA_948469295.1 uncultured Mycoplasmatota bacterium | reverse complement strand
AATGCTTAATTTAGGAGCCAAAGAAGTTTGTATGTTAGATGATAACTGGACGATCGTAACAGAAGATGAAAGTCCCTCAGCTCATTTTGAGCACACCGTAGTTGTAACAAAAGACGGTTATAAGATATTGACAGGAGAATAAAAAAATGGCGAAAAAAAATAATGTTAGAAAAGATATTCGTAAAGAAGTAAAAAATACTACTACCAAAGCACATGAAGATAAAATTGAGGTAGAAGGAAAAGTAATCGAAGTAGTGAAAGGTATGAAATATATTGTAGAACTACCAAATGGTCACACTGTAGAAGCCTACGTTTCTGGTAAAATGCGTGTGAATATGATTCGTATTTTACCAGGTGATACAGTAACAATTGAACTTTCGCCTTATGATTTAACACGTGGGCGTATAACATGGAATAAGAGATAATGGAGGTAAATTATGAAAAAAAGACCATCAGTAAAACCAATTTGTAAAAAATGTAAAACAATTAGAAGAAAAGGAAAAGTAATGGTTATTTGTGAAAACCCAAAACACAAACAAACCCAAGGTAAATAGGAGGATTATATGGCAAGAATTAAAAATATTGAATTACCAAATGAAAAACATACTTGCATTGGACTTACTGCCATTTATGGAATTGGAAGAAGTTTAGCAAATACAATTTGTGATAATGCAAATGTGGATCGTACAAAAAAGATCAAAGATTTAACAGAAGAAGAAATTGCAAAATTAAGAAGTGAAATTGATAAATACGAAGTAGAAGGAGATCTACGTCGTGAAACTCAAATGAGTATTAAAAATAAAATGGAAATCAACTGCTATCAAGGAATAAGACATAAAAAAGGCCTTCCTGTAAGAGGACAAAGAACTAGTAGAAATGCCCGTACCAGAAAAGGAAAAGGTAAAGTAGTTGCTAATAAGAAAAAAGTAGGTAAATAGGAGGTTAGAAAATGGCATATAATAGAAGAAAAAGAAAAATTAAAAAGAATATTCCAGAAGCAGATGTTCATATTCATTCAACATACAACAATACAATTGTTACAATATCAGAGAAAAATGGAAATGTAATTTGTTGGGCTTCTGCTGGAACAATTGGTTACAAAGGATCAAAGAAGAAAACTCCATATGCAGCAGGATTAAGTGCAGAAGCAGCAGCTAAGGTTGCAGTAGATTCAGGAGTAAAAAAAGTTGATGTTTATGTAAAAGGGTTAGGAAATGGACGTGAAAATGCAATTCGTTCATTAACAGCCGCTGGAATAGAAGTAACAAGTATTAATGATGAAACACCAATTCCACATAATGGATGTCGTCCACCAAAAAGACCAAGAAATTAATGAGGAAGGGGATTTGTTAAATGATTAAATTTGAAAAACCAGAATATAAAATCACAGAATATCAAGAAAATAATAATTATGGAAAATTTGAATTAGAGCCATTAGAAAGAGGATTTGGTACTACAATTGGAAATGCTCTACGTCGTGTTATGTTATCAAGCATGCCAGGTTCAGCAATTACAAGTGTAAAAATAGAAGGTGTCCTTCATGAATTCCAAAAAATAGACGGAGTTTACGAAGACGTTACCATGATTATTCTAAATTTAAAAAATGTTGTCATCAAAAATCATTCAGAAGACTCTAAAATTATTCGTTTAACTGCGAATAAACCAGGAGAAGTAAAAGCTGGAGATATTGAACATGATCCAGATATTGAAATCATGAATCCAGATCTAGTCATTTGTACACTAGTTGAAGGTGGAAAAATTGATATGGAAATGACAGTAAATAATGGAAGTGGATATGTTGATGCCAAAGAAAATCAAAAACTAATGGGAGAAAAGAAAGTTGGAGTAATTGCAATAGATTCTCTATATTCTCCAGTAGAAAGAGTAAATCATGAAGTAGAAAGTGCTCGTGTAGGACACAATGAAAATTATGATAAATTAATCATGGATGTAACAACCAATGGATCAATTACACCAGAAGAAGCAATGGCATTATCTGCAAAAATTTTAATTGAACACTTTGGAATCATTGCAGATTTAAATTCAATTAGTGATGTATCTGGTTTAATGGCTGAGAAAAAAGTAGATACCATTACCAAAACTTTAGAAACGCCAATTGAAGAAATTGAATTCTCAGTAAGAGCTTACAATTGTTTAAAAAGAGCAGGAATTCATACCGTACAAGACTTAATTTCAAAAAGAGAAGTTGAAGTTACAAAAATACGTAACTTAGGAAAGAAATCATTAAAAGAAGTTCTAGACAAAGTTGCAGAAATGGGACTTAAGTTCCGCGATTAGGAGGTAAGAAAATGTACAGAAAATTAAACAGAGAAACTCGTCAAAGAAGAAGTATCTTAGCAGGACTAACAAAAACTGTAATATTAAATGGTTCAGTAGTTACAACCGAAGCAAGAGCAAAAGAAGTTCGTAAATTTGTTGATAAACTAATTACCTACGGAAAAAAAGGAACTTTAGTATCCAGAAGAAAAGCTCTAGCATTTGTTCACAATGATCAAGAAGTTATCAACAAAGTATTTAATGAATTAGCAACAAATTATAAAGATCGTAATGGTGGATACACAAGAATCATTAAAATTAAAGAACGTATTGGTGACGATGCTTTACAAGTAAAATTAGAATTAGTATAGATATTCATATGGAATATCTTTTTTTATTGCATTTAAACAAGAAACGTATTATAATAACACGAAAAAAGTGTGGGGTGTGGTATTATTAGAAATTTTAACAATGAGGCCAGAAATTTTATTATTGGATATGGGAAAGGTTTAAAACTTCCATTTGATATTAAAATAAAGTTGCTAACCCAAAGAATTAGCGATCTTCAATATCAGGTAGATTTAGAAAGTGAAATATTAGTTCAATATCTATTCTCTCTTCTTTATCTAGATGCTTATAAACTTTATTCATGGAAACAAAAAGAAAATAAATTAACACCATTTCAAGAATCAACATTTTGCTTACTTTATAATATAGAAAATCAAAATGATTTGTTGGATGAATTAATTTATAATACCGAACTTTTAAAAAGAATGATCATCGCAACTCATGAAGTTGGAAACATGGATGATATCAATAAAATAATCTTAATGAAATCATTAAGCAAAGAAGAAAATGAATATTTAGAAAAAGAATGGCCAATTCACAATCAAGATAGAAAACAATACAATATTGAAATAACAATTCCTGTATTGATAGAATTAATGAAACAAAAACAACAAGTATCAAATAGCATTTCTTTTCCATTTCAATATGCAGTTCATTTCTGTATGAGTGGTTTTTTAAAAAATTTATTGAAATATGATTGTGATAATGCTTACGAACTTTTTCAAAAAATTGCATTCATGGATTACTCTCTTGCCCAATATTTAAAAGTTCAAAAACATGAAAATGCTCAATATAAAAGTCATAGAGATTTTTATGATGATTCAGATTACGAAAAAATAATGCATCGCATGATGACAGATCAAAAATTTTTATTAGAAGGATTAGATAGCTTAAAACGAATATACATCGAAAAAGAATGGAGAGCTATTAAATTATCTGAAAAAATATTAGAAAATCAAGAAAACTTAGATATGAAAAGAAAATTAAAATTAGAGGTGAATAAATAATGGAACAATATCAAGAAATAGCACTAAAAGAAATTGAAAAAAGAGATGAATATTTATTAAAAAGGTTAATAGAAAGTGAGTTTTGCTACAACGAATTCGACGAATTAATAATGGAGAAAATGAGTGCAATTGACGAAGAAATGTTTGAAAATCCAAAAGATATAGCAGCAGTTTATGAAATGAATCAAAGATTAAAAAGCCTTCTCTTAAAAACAAATAAACACGATAGAGTAATTATTAATATAAATACAATGGCAAACGTCGCATCAAATATGCCAATGAAAAAAAGTGAACAAGTGATGCTTTTCTTTGATTTACTTGAAACAGAAATGAATCGTCAATTATCTAATTCAGTAATTTTAGGAGAAAAATTCAGAAGATTCTTAAAAAATAGTGGCATGAATTTAGAAGGATTAAAAAAGAGTTTAATAGAAAACAATTTTGCTGACTTTATAAAAATAATAGAACAAAATATTTCCGTTGACTTGAATAAATTTGCATTAATTTTACTAGAAAATGCTGAAGAATCTGAAAAAGAGAAAAAAAGATATAATACATTAAAAAAACATTATTATGATCAGAATAGAATTCCATCAAGAATAGGAATGAACAAAATCTGTAAAGCTCTAAAAGAACTAGGATTAAATAGTGCAAACGTAAGTTGGATCCAAAAACAACTAGAAAAAGTAGTATATGTTCAAGAAAGAAAAATTCAAAAACAAGCCGAAAGACAAGCTAATGTAACAGAAAGTATTGTAAGAAGAGTTCAGTATATAGAACCAATGTCAGATAAAGAATGGAAAGAAATCAACCAAGAAATTAGAAATTTATATGATGTAAAATCAAATGTCCCAACCAAAAGTTTAAACATAAAGGAAAAAATTAGATTAGTTGTTCTCCTTCAAAAAATATCTTATTCAAAAGATGAGATAAAAGGAATTTTATGTAATATTGATGAATATGCAAGAATGAATGATTTTACAAATACGAATAGTACAATAGAAAATGCTTTAATAATAAAAAGAATGATCCAAAAAGAAAAACAAAAATTAATCAATATTCCAGAGTTAAAAGATATCAAAGAAATAGAAGATACTTTAGATACTTGTGACAAAAATGAAAGAGAAGTTTGGTTAGATATGTTATTGGAGTTTATCAAAGAAGAAAATGCCAAACAACTACAAATAATGCAAGCTGTTTATGAAGATTTACATACAATTCCAATCACTCAAAGAGCAACATGGCATGAAGTACTTTTTGCAAATAATAAGATAAATGAACATCCTGGATATGCAATATTAACCACTATTTTAAAATATCTTCACAAATTACCAGATGATAAACAAGAAAGCTGGAGAAAACAAGCTCGAATAGCTTTATATCGTATGTATTTAGAAAACATTGGAAACTATGAATACGAGATCAGAGAAGCAAGTGAGATTGGGGAAAATAGTAGAAAAAAATTGAAATAACAAGTATAATAGAACCAGAAAGAATGTGATGACATGCCAAAGAAAAAAATTATTTTAACAGGAGATCGCCCAACAGGAAAATTACATTTAGGTCATTTAGTTGGTTCTTTAAAAAAACGTGTATCCCTTCAAAATGAAGCAGACTATGATGAAATGTATGTGATGATAGCAGATGCACAAGCACTTACAGATAATGCAGATAATCCAGAAAAAATTAGAGAAAACATTATTGAAGTTGCTTTAGATTATCTATCAGTAGGATTAGACCCAAATAAAGTAACCATTTTTGTTCAATCAACCGTACAAGCCTTAACAGAATTAACCTTTTATTATTCAAATTTAGTAACAGTTTCTAGACTTCAAAGAAATCCAACTGTAAAAAATGAAATAAAATTGCGAAATTTTGAAGCCAACATTCCAGTGGGATTCTTTACTTATCCAATTAGTCAAGCAGCTGATATTACAGCATTTAAAGCAAACATCATCCCAGTAGGAGAAGATCAACTTCCAATGATTGAACAAACAAGAGAAATCGTTAGATCATTTAATCATACTTATAAAACAGATATATTGATAGAACCAGAAGCAGTTTTACCAGATAACGAAAAAGCCTTAAGACTTCCAGGAATTGATGGTAATGCTAAAATGAGCAAATCACTTGGAAATGGCATCTATTTAAGTGACACCAAAGAAGAAGTAAAAAGAAAAGTAATGAGTATGTATACTGATCCCAATCATATTCACATTGAAGATCCTGGAACAATAGAAAATAATATAGTATTTACTTACTTAGATGTTTTTTCTACCGAAGACCACTTTCAAAAATACTTACCAGACTACCAAAATTTACAAGAATTAAAAGCTCATTATCAAAAAGGTGGACTTGGAGATGTAACCATCAAAAAATTTCTTTTCGAAGTATTAGAAGAAATGCTAGAACCAATTCGTGCAAAAAGATCATACTATGAAAATAGAATAGAAGAGGTCTATCAAATTTTAGAAACTGGTTCAAAAAAAGCTGTTGAAGTAGCAAATAAAACAGTCAATGAAATAAAAGAAGCAATGGCAATTAACTATTTTGAAGATCAAGAATTAATTCAAAAACATGTTGCCAAATATCAAAATATAGAAAAATAAAAAAAGATATCCGAAGAAAGAAAAAGTTTCAAATTGGATATCTTTTTTAATAGAAATTAATCTGGTAAATCAATAAATAGATAATAAAGAGGAATCCCAAATGCATCTGCAATTTTTTTACAAGTTTCGACAGTAATGCTATGCTCCCCTCGTTCAATTCTCCCATAATAAGCTCGGCTAATATCGCATAAATGTGCAAAATCCTCTTGTGTATAATTTCTTTCTTCCCGATATTTTCGAATAGTATTGCCTAAAAAATAATTAAGATCTTGTTACATAAAAACTTCTCCAATTTAAATTATCACACAAAAACGCCATATATAACGTTTTAAATTATCTTGAAATTAATTATAATACACATTATAGATGACATGAAATATTATATATTTCAAATATAGATGTCATTCAAAAAGGAGAAAAATATGAACGATAAAAAAATAATGACATTTAAAGTAGCTTCATTTCGAAAAATACCCAATCCTTTTTTAAATTTAGAAAGTGAAAATAAAGAATCAAATATGTATATTGCAATATGTGATGTTTTAGATGTACCAGAAAATATTCCTATGGATACGAATCCTAGAGAACAAAAGCTTACAACCAATGTTGCCAAAAAAATAAAAGAGTCTTTAATCAGTCCTCAAGAATTTAACTTTTATTTATTAAATAGAGGATTACTTTTATCAGCAAAAGAAGTAACATATAACAATTATTCCAATGAAATAAGTGTTGTTTTTGAAGATAAAGAAGTTCATGGAAATGTAGATGGAGGACACACCTATAAAACTATTTTAGAAAACCGTGAAATGTTAAATCCAGGGGAACAATTTGTAAAAATAGAAATTCTAACAGGGATAGAAAAT
>CAOKLK010000028.1 GCA_948469295.1 uncultured Mycoplasmatota bacterium | reverse complement strand
AGAAAAATATTTTAAAGAAGGGTGTGCAGATGAAGGAGATTTTAGAGATACTTTAAATTGGTTGATGTACATCATTGAAAATCAAAGTCCTTCAAAGAATGAATTAATACATTTACAAAGAATATTTAGATTAATGTTAAATCATTTTCGAGAAATAAACGAACAAGAAGCCATGGGAAAAGTTTTAAAATTACAAAAAACATTAGAAACAAATAGTTAAATATTATAAATGATCAAAAAAATACAACTTGCGAACAATCTAAAATTGAGATATAGTAAAGCTAGAAATCAGAGGGATTGAAATGTATCATAAAATCAATCAGGAACTAAAAAATGGAATGCTATTAATCGCATTTGGAATATTTCTTTACATAGGATTAGCACATATTAATATATTAATTAACGTCCTAAAAGGAATATTGACAATCTTTTCTCCATTCTTATTAGGACTAATGATCGCTTTCATCTTAAATGTTCCAATGAGTATGATAGAAAAAAAATTTCAAAAGAAAATCAAAAATGCTAAATTCAATCGCGGAAGTTCTTTAATTTTATCCATTCTGGCGGTTTTATTAATTATAATTTTTGTAATATACTTAATCATTCCAGATCTTACAAATACAATTACTACTAGTATCAACGAATTACCAAATATGTTAGAGAACATAAAAAATACTTTAAATGATTTAGCAACAAATTATCCATCTTTAGAAAAATGGACAACAAAAATTAATTTGAATCCAGAAATGATCCAAGCCCAAATCGAACTAGCAATGCAAAATTTAGGAAGCGGTATTTTAACAACATCCTTAACGTTAGTAGTGAATATAATAAGCAAAATAGCAAACTTTGTAATAGCTTTAATTTTTGCAATCTATATTCTTGCTGAAAAAGAAAAATTAGCAATGCAATTTAAAATTGTTTTAAATGCTTTTATCAAAGAAAAATATGTAAAAAAATTATTTCGAGTAACAGACTTAGCAAATAAAACATTTAGTAAATTCATAAGTGGGCAATGTTTAGAAGCATGTATTTTAGGAATTTTATGTTTTATAGGAATGATCATCTTTAAATTTCCATATGCCTTATCCATTAGTGTCTTAGTAGCACTCACTGCTTTAATTCCCGTTTTTGGAGCTTTCATAGCAATGATAGTTGGAACACTTCTAATTAGTATGGTAAGTTTTCATAGTGCCATTTGGTTTGTAATCTACTTTTTAATTCTTCAACAAATTGAAGGAAATTTAATTTATCCAAAAGTAGTTGGAAATTCCGTAGGACTTCCAGCCATTTGGACTATGATGGCCGTAACCATTGGAGGTAGCTGTTTTGGAGTATTGGGAATGTTAATCAGTGTTCCATTATCATCCATTCTTTATGCGTTATTAAAAGAATATATTAAAAAGAAAAACTTTGCCAAATTAAAAGAAAATCCTTCCTAGGATTTTTTTAAATAATCTTTAAAATTTGATCAAAATATAAAATCGAATGATCTTCTAATACAATTCGTTTTTGATTTACTTGAATAGACAAAATAGTCAAATGTTCTTTTAATAAATACTGCCCACGATAATAATACCAAATATTTAAATTCATTTGGTTATGATATCCTTCCCATAACTTTTCTTGAATTTCTAACATTTGTTCTTCACTCATAGCAGGTTTGGTTTTATAATTTTTTCGTTCCAAAATACGAGAAACCATTTCCTTGCTAGAAGTAAGCGAATCAAAAGGCAACCATTTAATCATCCCTCGATCACTCATGCATTATGACCTCCAATCTTTTTATTTCGTTCCATAATAGTCGAAGAAGAAAGTAAACTAGAAGCTTTCAACAAACTATTTTTCCCGTATTTCAAAGTAACTTCATCCATAGCTTTATGAAGCTGTTCTTCACTTTTTTTGGTTTCATAATCCTCAAAAATAGTTAATTGAACACCTTGCTTTTCCGTAAGTTTTCCGACACTAATCGATATTTTTCGAATAGGCAACTCTTCATAATACCGATCAAATAAAATTTCACAAGCTCTCATAATAATATCTTCATGATCCGTTGGAGAATCAAGTTTCATACTATGATAAAATCCTCCATCAATAGATTTAGAATAATGAATTCCAAGACCAATAACACATCCTTCCATATTATGACTTCGCATCTTTGCAGTAATAACATCAATCATTTCTCTTAAAATCAATTTGCCATCATATTCCGAATAATCTCGAAACAATACTTGACTGTGACTAAAAGACTTTTCCTTGGGAGGAATACGAAAATCTTGAATTTTAGATTCATCAATTCCATTCGCATGTCTCCATAACTCTTCTCCCATTACTCCATATTTACTTTTTAAACGATGCAAATCATAATGAGCCAAATCTCGAATAGAATAAATCCCTAAGCGGTTTAAATTCCGTTCCATTCTAGGACCAATTCCCCACATTTTAGAAAGAGGAGTAATCGGCCATAATTTTGTCGGAACATCTTCCATTGTCCAAGATGCAATTCCATTTTTATATCGTTTCGCATCGACATCCATAGCAACTTTTGCAAGTAATAAATTCGGACCAATCCCACAATTTGCAGTAAGTCCAGTTTTTTCTTCAATCGTTTTTAAAATAACACTTGCAAGTTCTAAAGGAGTCTTATTATATAAATTTAAATAATTAGTAACATCCAAAAAACACTCATCAATGGAATAAACATGAAGATCAGTAGAAGAAACAAAATCCAAATAAATACTAACAACTTCTTGACTTTTCTTAAGATACAAACTCATTCTTGGATTTACAATTTGGTAAGTAATATGCTTGGGAATTTCATACAACCGTGTTCTTCCTTTAATTCCTTTTGCTTTTAAAAAAGGAGTCACCGCAAGTGTAATAGCTCCTTGACCTTGGTTTTTATTGGCAACGACCAAAGGAACAGAAAAAGGATCCAATCCTCGATCGATACATTCTACAGAAGCAAAAAAACTTTTTAAATCAATACATAAAATATGACGCATCTCCATTAGACATCCCTCTCTCAAAAGAACAAATGTTCTATAAAAATTATAGCAGAATTCTTCTAAAAATCAATTGCCAAAAAATGTAAAAATAACAACTATAAATTGATTGATAAAGTCATAACAAATGGATTAGAAAAACTTTGTTATTATAAGAGACTTAATTTAAAATAGAAACTATTTTTTGCTTGTGAAAAAATTATCATGTTATAATAAAAACAAGGAGGCGTAACAAATGCAAGGAAAAAAGAGTGCCATTGCTTGTTCCATTATCAATTCCATTGGAAATACAGTAGAAGAACAAGTATTAACAAAGTTCGATGAATCTGAATACTTGTTTTGGTCTACTCTCGTGATTGGAATAATGACATTAATCTTCTCAATCTTTAATCCTATTGAAATAACTCCATTATCATTTGGAATATTAATCATCTACTCCATCGCAATGATTGGAGGGGATTACTGTTATGTAAAAGCTCTAACCACTTTACCAATTGGACTTGAAATGTATTTATAATACTAATATGCGATATATTTTTAGGATACATCACACCTAAATTTATTTTTCTAATCTTATTTTTCATCTACTTTGGATCCGTCTACATCTTTTCCATAGAAACAAACAAATTAAAAAATAAAATTTCAAATAAAAAAATTAATTTAAAAAATATCTTCATTTTAATTACTTCAACAATTTTTTATGCATCAGAACCATATTTTATAAAACTTGCAAGTAGCAAAGGTGCCAATGAATTTGGAATAAACCTGACCTTTTATTTAATTGCAACTCCATTTTTCTTTTATCTCTATCAAAAAGAAAAAAAAGAAATTCCAAAGAAAAACAAAAAAGAAACCAAAGAATTTTTTAAATACATTTTATTACTAGGAATAATTTATACGATAATTGATTTTTTATATATGTATGCCTTTATTGGAGAAACTCCAATTATTGTCACCCTAATCATGAATTTACAAATTTTCTTTGTCGTAATAATTTCGGTGATTCGAAAAACGGATAAAATGAATACTAAAAAAACAATTTCCTTAATCGTTGGAATTTTATGTATTATTATGATGACATTATTCAGTTAATTTTGAAATAAAAAGAAAGAAGTGTTATACTAAAAATATGCAAACAGAAAATAAAAAAATTTGGACTATCAAAGATTATCAAATCTTTCAAAAAGAATTAGAAGGACTTGCCGATGATAAATATCGCACCTTTCATCAAAAACTAACAAGTACCAAATATAAAATATTAGGAATTAATGTTCCAACTTGTCGAAAAATTGCCAAAAAAATAGCAAAAACAGATATCGAATCTTTTTTAAAATATAATAGTGATCATTATTATGAAGCAGTTTTAATAGAAGGATTTGTCATTGCAAGCATCAAAGACGAACAAAAATGGCAACAAGAATTCCCAAAATTTTTACCCAAAATTGATAATTGGGCAATCTGTGACTGCTTTTGTAATAGTATCGAAATTGTGAAGTATAACAAAGAAAAATACTTTGATTACTTTCAAAACTTATTAAAAAGTAAGGAACCTTTTACAATCCGTGTAGGATTAATTACATTATTAAGTTTTTATATAACAAAAGAGTATTTAGAGATTATTTTTAACTCTTTAGATAATATAAAAAGTGATCATTATTACGTAAATATGGGAATGGCTTGGTTATTAGCAGAAATGTATACAAAATTTCCAGAAGAAACCGAAGAATACTTAAAAAGAACCCAAGTAAATGATTTTACTATCAATAAAACCATTAGCAAAATAAGAGATTCTTTTCGTGTTTCCAAAGAAAAAAAAGAGGAATTATTAAAATATAAAAGAAGAAAGGACAAAATATGAAAAAAAAATTAATCGTAATAAGTAGTTTATTAATAATATTATTATTAGGAGGATGTGGAAAAAATATGGAAAATGGAACATTAGATGGAATCAAATATCAACAAACCGAAGAAAAAACAAATTATGTGAAAATTGAAATGACCAATGGAGATGTAATGTTATTGGAATTATATCCAGACATTGCTCCCATAACCGTTGAAAATTTTCAAAAACTAATCAGTGAAAAATTTTATGATGATTTAATTTTTCATCGTGTTATTGAAGGTTTTATGATTCAAGGTGGAGATCCAAATGGAACAGGAATGGGTGGAAGCAAAGAAACCATCAAGGGAGAATTTAAAGAAAATGGTGTCGAAAATAATCTATCTCATGAAAGAGGAGTAATTTCTATGGCAAGAAATAATATTTCAATGGATTCTGCTTCTAGTCAATTTTTCATCTGTCATAAAGATGCCAAAAGTTTAGATGGAGAATATGCAGCCTTTGGACGTTTAATTGCTGGGTTCGATACACTAGACAAAATTGCCACTACAAAAGTAAATGGAGAAAAACCAGTATCTACCCAAAAAATGAAAACCGTTCGATTTGTTACCATTGAAAAAGAATAAAAAAATTAAAAAACTTCTATTTTGGAAGTTTTTTTCGTGATAATCCTTATTATAAAAGGAAGAACATTTGACAAACAAAGAAAATTAACCTAAACTATAACTAGAAGCAATGAAAAAGAAAAGTAAAAATATTTTAGAAAAAAGAGAAATCATGGTTGGTGAAAATGATTCAAAAAAATATTTTGAAAGAAGCTTTGGAGCTGAATATTGTATATAAGATATTCCGGAGATGATCCGTTATCAAAAAGAGAATAAAGTAAGGTGGTACCACGGGAAAACTCGTCCTTCAGGTATGACCTTTTTTTATGTTAGAAAGAAGGAAAAATATGACAAGAGAAGAATATGCAAATCGTTTAATTCCAAATGTAATTCATGAAAAAGATTACTATGAATCAAAATATCCCAAAAGAAAATTAAAAGAAAATGCAATGGTAGTAAGAATTGCTCCAAGTCCAACTGGATTTGTTCATTTTGGAACATTATTTCAAGCTACGATTGCTCATAATTTAGCCAAAAATTCAGAAGGTATATTCTATATTCGAATTGAAGATACCGATCAAAAAAGAAAAATAGAAAATGGAATTACTGAAATTATTAATGCCTTAAAATTTTATGAAATTCCTTTTGATGAAGGAATGATCAATGAAACCGAAGAAAAAGGTGCCTATGGACCATACATTCAAAGTGAAAGAAAAGACATTTATCTAGCGTATGTAAAAGATCTAATTATAAAAGATCTAGCATATCCGTCTTTTATGACCGAAGAAGAATTAGAAAATTTACGTCATGAACAAGAATTATCCAAATGTCGAATTGGATATTACGGAAGATTTGCAACCGATCGAAATCTTTCCGTGGAAGATGTAATAGAAAAAATCGAAAAAGGCGAAAAATATGTAATTCGAATTAAATCTCCAGGAAACTTTGATAACAAAATCATCGTTCGGGATGAAATAAAAGGTCGAATTGAAATGCCTGAAAATGATATCGATCAAGTAATATTAAAAGGAGATGGACTTCCAACTTATCACTTTGCCCATGTAATAGATGATCATCTAATGCATACAACCCATGTAATTCGAGGAGACGAATGGTTAAGTAGTCTACCAATTCATATTCAAATGTTTGACATCCTAGGATTTGATAAACCATCCTATGCTCATACTGCCACCATTTTAAAAGAAGAAAATGGAAAAAGAAGAAAATTAAGTAAAAGAAAAGATGTTGAAGCTAATATCGTAGAATATCAAAAAATGGGAATCCCAAAAGAAGCTATTAAAGAATATCTAATGACCTTATCAAATTCTAATTTTGAAGAATGGCGTGAAAAAAATCTTACCAAAGACATTGATGACTTTAAAATTACTTTCAAAAAAATGAATATCAGTGGTGCTCTTTTAGATGTAGAAAAAATCATTAACATTAGTAAAAACTTTTTAGCAACCATAACAGCAGAAGATTTTTATAGTGAATTAGTAAAATGGGCGAAACAATATGATGAACATTTTTATAAATTATTAACCAACTATAAAAAAGAAAGTATTGCAGTTTTAAACATCGAAAGAGGGGGAGAAAAACCAAGAAAAGATTACAATGCTTATAGTGATGTATTTGATAAAATTTGGTATATCTATCCAAGTGAATTTCATAAAGAAATCGAAGAATACGA
>CAOKLK010000027.1 GCA_948469295.1 uncultured Mycoplasmatota bacterium | reverse complement strand
AATACTTTCATTCCGAATTAATTTCACTCTTTGACCTTCTGGAGTATTCACAAGTCCTATAATACGCCATAACTCATGATTGAAATTGACATAATTATTTGGATTAGCCCCTGCATATCGATATTCGATTCGTTTTAAATTATTGATGCCTGTCTCATCACTTGTATACGTAATATCAGCATCATCATGATTCACAATATATAACCCATTTCCTTCTTCTACTAAGGGTACTTTTTGTCCAGCTATCACTGCACTAGCTTTCTCATAACTTGTGATGATTGAAACACGGCCATTGTATTCGGCATTCATACTATCTTTATCCAAAGCAGTTACATCACTATGCATCCATAATCTTAATTCAAATGTTTTGGCTTCTTTGGGACTTAGTGTGCCAACATACAATTTATAAGCTTCTACTGCTCCATCTATCGTTGGTTCGGTTTCAAAATTTGGATAATCTAACTTTTCTGTAAGCAAAGATAACGTTTCGCTTTTTAAATCTATTTTTAAATATTGATCAGGTAATTTTTTTCCACTTGGAACTAGAGTTTCTAAATTGATTTGATAATCTGCACTACTAGTACACATATTTTTAATTGTAAAAGTATAAGGATTATTCTTCATTCCATCACTATCACTCACTGGATAAGCCTTGGAAAGATTAATTGCATTTCCCTCAATAAATTCGATTTCAAAACAATCCGTCATCACCACATTATTTTTGTCCTGCGTAAATATTAAACTCCAATACGCATAACTAATTCCTATTACAATTAAGAAAAGACTTATTATACTTATAACAATCCACAATTTCTTCTTTGTCATATAATCCCTCTCACTTCTAGGATACCCAAGTACATTAAAATTATTTGCTTGTTGTATTATAAGAGATTATATCATATTTTTCCTTTCTCCATATTAAGAATGTACTTTAATTACTAAATCAACCCTTCTTTTCTAACAAAATTTAATTTATTTTACATAACAAAAAAATGTAAACACTTTTTTATGTCTACATTTATCTTGTATTTACATTTCTTTATTCTTAATAAAATCTACAAGTAATTCTGCTGTTTTTTCTACTCCTAAAATATCAGTATTCAAAGTAATATCATAATGCGTAGAATCATTCCATTCTTGTCCAGTATAATGCTTATAATGATTTGCTCTCAATTTATTAATTCGCTGAATTTCTTTTTCTGCTTCTTTTTTATCTAATCCATAGTAAGTAGTAGCACGCTTGATCTTATGCTCCATATCACTATAAAGAAAAACATGAATAACATTCTTTTGGTCTTGTAATACATGATCAGAAGCTCTTCCAACAATTACACAAGATCCCTTTTTGGCAAGGTCTCGAATAATTTCTGATTCTTTCAAAAAAAGTTCATCTGCTAAATTAAGTCCATTATAATATCCACTTTGAATTAAATCAAAAGCTCCTCGTTTTTGTTCATTTTCTAAAATATATTCTTTAGATAAACCAGTTTCTTTCGCTACTTCAAAAATAAATTCTTTATCATAAAATGGAATATTCAATTGTTCTGCAATTAGCTTTCCAACATATCTTCCACCACTTCCATATTCTCGCGAAATTGTTACAACCACACCTTTTTGAAAATTAGTAGAAGACAATTCTTCTGATATCGTAACTTCTTCATCTTCTGATACACAAGAGGATATCCGCTTTATCTCTAAGAATAAGAAGAAAAGAGCTAGTAAAAATGATAATCCATCTGCAACTACTCCAGCATATAAAATACCAAAAAGTCCAAAAAAATGACTGAATATAAACATAGCGGGTATTAAAAATAATATCTGACGTGATAATGATAATATTGCACTTTTACTACTTTTTCCAATAGCTTGAAAAAATATACTGGATGGAATTTGAATTCCTGTACAAATAATAAGCATTAAATAAATTCGGAAAGTAAGAGTTGCAAATTCCATGTAATTGGCATCACCCTTACCAAATAACAAAATCAACTTATCGGGAATGGTTTGAAATAATACAAAAGAAATAAAGGTAATACAAACACTAATTCCTAAAACATACTTTAAAGTACTTTTTACTCGATCGTACTTCTTTGCACCAAAATTATATCCAAATATTGGTTGACACCCAACCGCAAGTCCAATCACAATACTATTTAAAATTTGACTAATTTTCATAACTATTCCAAACACAGTAATGGGAATATCTGAACCAAATTTTGTTAACATTCCATATTTTCCAAGTAAATTATTCTCAACAGAAACAACTACCACAAAACTCATTTGCGTAATAAAACTACTAATTCCTAACAAAGAAATTGATTTCGAAGTCTCAAAGTTTAAAGAGAAAGCTTTCTTAGAAAGGGCAATCGATTTAAATTTACGTACATATAAAATATTTAAAAAGAACGTAACAAATTGACTAATTACAGTTGCAAGAGCTGCTCCTTCTACTCCCATATGAAAGACAAAAATAAAAATTGGATCTAAAATAATATTTAAAATAGCTCCCAAAACCATAGAAATCATGGCATCTTTTGGACTACCATCTGCACGAATCATAGAATTCAATGCTGTTCCAATCATCACAAACGGAATACCCAATACAATAATTCTTCCATATCCCATTGCATAATCTCGAAGACCATCTGTACAACCAAAAAGATTCAATAAGGGTCCTAAGAAAAGAAAACAGACAACTGCAATAAAGATTGATAAAATCACAGTTAATGTAATTCCATTTCCAATTCCAAGAGCTGCATCCTTTTTCTTCTTCTCTCCAAGTTTCAAGCTAAGATAAGAAGATGCTCCATCTCCAATCATCAAAGAAAAAGCAAGTGCTACCATGGAAATCGGAAACACAACATTTGTAGCACCATTTCCAAGCATTCCTACTCCTTGACCAATAAAAATTTGATCAACAATATTATAAAGAGAGTTTACAAGCATTGAAATAATACAAGGAATAGAAAACTTTCGAATCAAAGAAAAAATACGATCAGTTCCTAAAATATTTTCTTCTTTTTTCATAATAACATCCTTTCTAATGATCAAGCACTGTACATTTTATGCGTATTTTTTTGATTTGTCAAGATGATTTTTTATAAAAAATCAAACATTATAAACCCATCTTTTTTCCCCATATAAAAACCTCGTTTCCTTTGTCCAAGAAACGAAGTCCATATCACTTACTATTTGTTTTTAAAGAGAAATCAATTCATATTCCCTAGTTCCAATTCCTAATTCACAAGAAGATTCAATAATACGAATTCCATTTTGTCTTTCAACTCTTTCAATAAAATGATCTTTTCCTGAATCAGAAGACTGATAGATAAGATCAATACAAGCTTGATCAATTGCAACAGGATCCGTACTAATTAAAATTCCAATATCATCCATACAAGGATCTTCTGCTTTAGCACAACAATCACAATCTACAGACAAATTACACATAACATTAATATAAACTACATGATCTTGAAACATCTCATGAACAGTTTTCGCTGCATCTGCCATACTATCTAAAAATAAATTTTGTTCTGTTTCAAAAAAATTTCCCTCAGTTTTTCCTGCTCCATGAATATATTTTTTTCCATAAGAAGAAGCAACACCAATAGACAATTGTTTTAAAGCTCCTCCAAATCCTCCCATTGGATGTCCTTTAAAATGAGAAAGAACAAGTAATGAATCATAATTTTGAATATTCTTTCCTACATAATTCTTTTGAATTTGCTTTCCATTTGGAATATCAAGTTCCAAATCAGGTCCTTCACTATCCATAATATCAACATCAAAATACTTCGTCCATCCATGTTTCTCCATTAACTTTTCATGTTTTTCAGTAGTATCACGAGAGCCATCATAAGCAGTGTTACACTCCACTACTGTTCCCTTTACATATTCCACAATTTTTTGAACAAATTCTGGTTTAATATAATTTTGATTTCCGTCTTCTCCAGAATGTAACTTTACAGCTACCTTTCCATCCAACTTTACTCCTAAAGTTTCATATAACTTTATAACACTTTCGGGTGTAATTTCATTTGTAAAATAAACCTTTGCCTTTTCCATAAAATCATCCTCTCTTCATTTTATTAATATTAATTATACTACAAAAAGCAAAAGATACCAAATTAGATTACAATATAAAAAACTAAGAATTTCTTTATAAAATAAGTATCGTTCGAAACCCTCTTCCATTTGATGAAATACCTAAATCATTATAAAAAGCAAAATTTCCAGAATAAAGACCATCATGTTTACTTCCACCTCGCATAAACCATGGTAGGATATCTATTACAAAAAAAGATGCATCACTATACCATGAACTTGCTTGACGAGTTACTGAACTATATTTAGTATGTACAAATGGCCCCATCTCTCCTGTTGCATCTCCTAATATTCTTTGAATAAAATTTTGATTTGAAATATCATATAAATAAGTATCATAATATTTACTATCTGGATACGGAATTCCTCCATCTAATTCCGTCCAATTCGTTTTATTTGAATTATTTCCGTGAAATAATTTCTAATCCTCCCATATAAGGCTGTAATACTTTAGGAACTTTAATACTTCCATCTTCTTGATAATTATTCTCAATTACCCCAATAAGTCCTCTTGGAGAAGCAACAACCGTATTATTTAATGTTGCTAAATACTGATTACCAGATTCTGTTTTCATTTTAATTCCTAATCTTCTTGCTTGAGCATCCCCTAAAGTAGAACATGACCCAACCTCAAAATATTTTTGTTGTCTTGGACTCCAAGCTTCCACATCACATGATTTCACTTTCAAATCTGCCAAATCTCCACTACAACATTCAAGAGTACGAACTGGAACATCCAAATTACGAAAAAATTCTACAGTATATGACCACATTTTATCATACCAATCCATTGCTTCCTCTGGCTTACACAATACTACCATTTCTTGTTTTTCAAATTGATGAACTCGGTAAAGACCTCTCTCTTCCAATCCATGTGCTCCGACTTCTTTTCGAAAACAAGGAGAATAAGAAGTCATAGCAATTGGTAACTTTTTCTCATCAATTAATTGCCCTTTAAACTTACCAATCATAGAATGTTCACTCGTTCCAATAAGATAAAGATCTTCCCCTTCTATCTTATACATCATAGCATCCATTTCCGCAAATGACATTACTCCTGTTACAACATCACTTCGAATCATAAAAGGAGGAATACAATAAGTAAAACCTTTCTCAATCATAAAATCTCTTGCATAAGCAATCATCGCTTCATGAAGTCTTGCAATATCTCCAACTAAATAATAAAATCCATTCCCACTAGTTCTTCCTGCACTTTCCTTATCAAGTCCTCCAAGATTTTCACAAATATCAGCATGATATGGAATTTCATAACTAGGAACAACAGGATCTCCAAATCTTTCAATTTCCACATTTTCTTGATCATCTTTTCCAACAGGAACACTTGCATCAATAATTTGAGGAATTACCATCATCTTCTCTCTTAAGCAAACAGATAATTCTTTTTCTTCTTGTTCAATACCTTCTAATTGCTGATTAATTTCCACAACTCGTTGTTTTTTTTGATTAGCTTCCTCTACTTTTTGCTCACGAAATAAAACGCCAATTTCATCACTTATAGCATTTCTCTCTTGTCTTAATAAGTCTCCATTTAATTTCAGTTCTTTAATTCTCTCATTCATTTCAATAACTTCATCTACCAAAGGTAATTTTTCTTCTTGAAACTTCTTTCTAATATTTTCTTTAACAAGCTCTTTATTTTCTTGTACAAATTTAATATCTAACATATTTATCTTTCCTTTCTAAAATAAAAAAACGCAAAACTACTACTCAAAAAGGAGCAATAGCATTGCGGTGCCATCCTTTAACATACTTAATTTCTGATAACGGCTGTTACACCGTGGATGATTAATCCCTCTAAAAAGTAGAAACAACTTACCTATTTTATTCGTTCACACCAACCACGAACTCTCTTAAAAAATAATGCAAACTGCCATGTCTTTTTTTTGATTTCTTAACTAGTATATCAACATTTTTTTAAAATTGCAAATTGAACTATTAAAAATCATTTTCTTGGCTATTTCTGTTTTAGCTTCTTTCAAACCTATATCATAGATTGCTTCTTTTCCTTCGGGATCATAATATAACATCTCATTTAATGTTTCTGCGTATTTGTCCATCCATACATTCTTCTCATATATCTCTTCTCTCTCTTTTTTCGTCATTGTTATCTTTGATCAATAATTTGTGCTCCATTATGAAAACCAATATCACTATTATTGGGTGCTGTATTATTAGAAATATTTCCACCTTTAATATAAAGAACACTTTGAATTGTTGTAGTAGAACGATTAATAGATATTCCTCCGCAAGCATCATAAGCGGAATTTTTCATAATTTCCCCACCATTAATCACAAAATTAATATTAACACTATTTCCATCAAAATTAATTCCTCCACCATATTTACATCTATTATTTTGTAAAACTACAGAATCTATGTTCATTTGACTATTCCAACTAAAAATTCCACCACCACTTCCTACATTCGCTGAAACACTACAAGAATTATTAATAATATGACCGCTATAAATGTTTAAAATTCCATCAGCAATTCGAATTCCTCCACCTTGAGAATAAGTACTAGAATTCACTTGATTATTTAATATTTCTGCACCATTTAAATGAACTTCTGATTGATTAATAGCATTTAATCCGCCTCCATAACCACCAACATTTACTCCATTTTGAATAATAGTTCCTGCATTTAAGTTCAAATTAGCATCATTAGCATCTAATAAAGCACTTTCTGCTTCCACATTTCTTCCATCAAAATTAATATTGCTTGTATTAAGTGTTGAATTTTCAATCCTTAATAGAAATGTATTTAAATGATCTCCTCGAAATATCGAATATCTTTCTTCTTTATTACTTCTTAGAGTTACTTCTTTGTTTTCGATATTCATTTTTGTTGGTTCATTTGCTGTGATATCACTTAATAAGATGATTTCTCCTCCACTTTTTACTTTGTTATATGCAGACTGGATTGTTAAAAAGGGATTTTCGATAGAACCATTTCCATTCTCATCATTTCCACTACTTGATACATATACTTTCTCATATGCAATACTTACTTCCATCTCTTGCTCTTCAATAATCATTCCACTTTTCGTTTCTACTCTTACTCTTATATGATATTTGCCATCTTTTAAATCACTAAAACGATAGCTTATTTCATCACTTTCTATTTCTTCTTCCTCATTA
>CAOKLK010000026.1 GCA_948469295.1 uncultured Mycoplasmatota bacterium | reverse complement strand
TGGAACATATTAAACCTGCTCATTTTAACTGTACAAAGGATGATCTGGCAGAAATCATGATTATGCCTGGAGATCCACTACGAGCAAAGTATATTGCTGAGAAGTATTTAGAAAATGCTGTGCTTGTAAGTGATGTTAGGAATATGTTAGCATTTACGGGAACCTATAAAGGAAAAAGGGTTAGTGTGATGGGATCTGGCATGGGAATGCCTTCTATGAGTATTTATACTTTTGAATTATTCTATTTCTTTGGAGTAAAAAAAATTATTCGCATTGGAACGTGTGGAGCACTTGATGAAGATTTAGAAGTCCCAGATCTTATTTTGGCTACAGAAAGTTATAATGAAGGAAATTTCGCTTATTCTTATAATGGCGATCCGACACATTTTGCTTATCCAAGTAAGGATTTGAATTTGAAAATTCAAAATGTAGCACAAGAAAAAGGAAAAAAATTAGTTTTAGGTACCGTAATGACTACTGAACAATTTGATTTTTATTCAGATCATGAGCATGTTTTAGCAAGGGTTCCAAACGATACAAATGTGATTGCTGGAGAAATGGAATCATTTGCACTTTTCCATATTGCTTCTAGTTTTTCTTTAGAAGCAGCTTGTATTTTGACGGTTGTAGATAGTAAGTTTAAGAAAACTTTTATGTCGTCAGAAGACAGAGAAAAATCTTTAGATGATATGATTACAATTGCATTAGATGCTATTGTGTAATTGTTTTTGAGATTTTTGTTGATGAAGAAGTTCATCAATTTTTTTTGTAATATTTTTAGTAGATAAATAATTGGTATTTTAATAAGGACATATCTCTAGGAAATACTGGCCTTTTCTTTTTCACAGATTTATATCGATTTTGATTTTCAACTCTGAGCAAATCTTTAGATTTATTTTTTCGTGACTTTTAAAGAAATTTGAATTATAATTTCTAAGGAAAAAAATATAAATAATTTAGGTGATGTTATGGAAAATACAGATATGGGTCATAAAAAGGCTTTGGAGTTTTGTGAAGTTTTGGATAGTTATAAAATTCCTTATCTTTATAATATTCGTCATAAGGAAATCAAGGGGTGTGATGAATCAGCTTTGATTTATCAAAGATATGCTTATCTTTTGGAAAATTTTATTAATTGTCGTCATGTTGTTTTAAGAGAGAAAAATGGCGAAAGAAGAATTTTTTTGTTAGTGGTTGCAGCTAATCAGGGAAATATTGATTTACAACAATTAAGAGTAATTTTGGATAGTAAAAAGTTAATGTTTTTGGAACCAGATGTTTTGGGGGAGGTACTTAAAACTGGACCAGGGAATGTTTCATTGTTTCATTTGATTTATGATAAAGATAATACAGTACAAACAATTATTGATCAAGAGTTGATTGGAGATGTTCCTCTTGTATTTCATCCATTATATAATGGAAATAGTGTTTTTTTGAATATGACAGCTATTTTACAATTTTTGGATATAATTGGACATTCTTATGAATTTATGAATATTCCAAGAAAAAAAGAAGACAACTCAAGAAAATTATTAAATTATTAAAGTTAATATCAGTCAAAAATAGTGTATAAAATTAAAGGCTTTGTAAATTATTTTATAATTTCATCTTTGACATTTTAAAAAGCAAAAACTTTCTAATCCCTATATAAATGGACTTTGGAGAGATTTTTGTTTTTTAATTTTTGAGTACTTTTTCTATGCTTTTGTTTCTTTACAAATTTTTTTAATATTTTTATCCGTTATTATTTCATAATCTGTACTAAACCCAAACTTTTCATGTAATAAATCCGTTCGGAATGTAATCACCATCATTAAAGGTTAAATTGTAATGTTTCTATAATTTCAGGGGCTGTATATTTTTCTTCTAACTCTTTTTCTAGTTAAAAAATGAGCTTTGATTCTGTCTTCTCTTATTAAGTAAGCAGGTCTTGATTTGAATTCACTTTTCATTATTCGAAATGATTCTTCTATTTCCCATCTTCTATGATTAATTTTCACAATATCTTTTGTATCATCTGTTAGTACAAACAGCATAGAAATCATCATATTTTGCTTCTTCATCTATAACATTTTGATTAATAGAATAATAAGCTTCATTGGTAATTTCTCTTATATCTGTAGTATTAAGCACTTCTATAAACTTTTTGAAATCATTTTGTTTGGTTTTCCAATTTTTGGGGGATTAGAATCGATTAGTTTCTGTGCATGATTAATTTGATGATTTCTTATAATGTTTATACTTTAAAGAAAATGTGACAATTAATCTTTGCTTTAAATCATTATCTTTAATCCATATTATAGAAAGTAGTATTTGCCCATTTATCAGCTAATTCTTTGTCAATAGATAGTTTTGTTATATCATTTATCTAACATATTAAGAGTTTTCCAACCAGTTTTATTTAAAGTCCATGTTTTGTATTTTTCTTTTAGTTGTTTCATTGATTGAATAGTAATGAATTTACGTATTAGTATTATTTAATTTTCTATTAGTTTTAGAAGCAAGACCGACATCTGTACAAAACAACAATAGTAGATAAATTAAAATCCTTCATTATTTTTTCTTTTAATGGTTTTTAAGTGGTGTTTTCATTAGTATTTCCTAGATTAATATCACAACAAAGTGGAATGCTATCTCCATCGTGTTGGTATTCAAAATTGGGCTTTTCTAAAACTTATTAGCCGCTTCTAAAGTCTTTAATTTAGATGAAGGAAAAATAATTCTTCCTATTAATTGATTTTGATTAAATGATTTAATAATTTTCCTATTACTTTCTTTTTATTTGATGGTTAGTTCTTTCGCATATTCTTTAGCCCGAGGAATATCATATTCAGAAAGTAATTCTTATGATCTTTAGCAATAAATAACTTGATGTAAATGGTCATAGGTTTTGAATTGTTTTGACAATATAAAAAAGAAGATTTTCTCTTCTTATTGATTGAAAGAGTTTACTAAATCAGTAAATTCTTTTTCTATATTATATAAAAAGTCTTGTGTTTTTGCTTCGAATCTTAAAATTAAATTAGGACCAGTATTGCTAGCTCTTATTAAAGCCCATCCTTCTTTGAATAAAACTCTGACACCATCAATATCATTGTAGTTGTATTGTTTTTCTTTGACATAATTTTTAACTTTTTCGACAATTTCAAATTTTTTCTCATTTGGAGATGCTATTTTAATTTCTGGGGTTGTAATATATTTTTCGATACCATCTAAAAGATTTGAAAAGTTTTTCTTTGTTTTGGATAATATTTCTAATATTCTTAATCCATCATAAATTCCACTACAAACTTCTGGTCCTCGATCGTTAAAGAAAAGATGACCTGAATATTCTCCACCTAGGGGAATATTTTTACTTTTAGTACTTGCTTCTGTATAACTCGTTCCAGTTCTTTCCATATATGGAATGCCACCTAATTTTATTATTTCATCTTCTAATGCTTTACTACATTTTACATCATATAATATCGTTTTATTTTGAAAAGTATTTATTAAAGCTCTAGTAGCAATTAGAAGAATTTTGTCTGCAGGAACATAGTTTCCTAGTTCGTCTACAAATCCAACTCGATCCCCATCTCCATCATAAGCAATTCCAATGTCGGCCTTGATTTCTTTTACTTTTTCTTTTAACATGGAAAGATTTTCTTCTACTGCTGGATCTGGATGATGATTTGGGAAAGTTCCATCGTTTTCATCACAAATATAAGTTACATCTAAATTAGAAAATAGATTATGGCATTCTTTTACAATTGTTGATGTAACACCATTTCCAGGATCAATTACTACTTTTAAATTTCTTTTTCCCATATCAATATTGGATTTCATATATTGTAAGTAATCGTTTTTTATGTCTCTTTTTTCCCGAATTCCAGATCCATGTAAAAATTCTTTTTTTAGAGTGTAATCGCGGAAATCATAAATCATTTTTCCTCGGGCATTTGCTAAATCATCAAAGGAAAATTTGAATCCATTGTCATCTTTGGGATTATGAGATGCTGTTACCATGATACCAAATGCTCGATTGATATGTCTGGTGTAATAGTGCATGGGAGTAGTGATTTGCCCATAATCAATTACATTGCATCCACTTTCTAAAATCCCTTTGATCATATTTTCATATAGAGAAGGACTTGAAAGTCGGTTATCATGTCCCACGACACATTTTTTTTTCTCAAAA
Source organism: uncultured Mycoplasmatota bacterium (assembly GCA_948469295.1). Classification (GTDB taxonomy): domain Bacteria; phylum Bacillota_I; class Bacilli_A; order RF39; family UBA660; genus MGBC162267. Next base: position 3,244 of record CAOKLK010000026.1, on the reverse strand, counting down.
AATTCTTGAATATATGAACCATAACTTAATCCAATTATATATGCAGTTTCTTCATTAATGTCATTTGGATAGTTTGCACGGATATCGTATTCCTTAAAAATTGAAGTATTCACTTTATCACCTTTTCTATTCTTATTTATTTTATCATATTCTGTTTTGATTCTAAAAATACTTTTTTTAAAATTGACAGATAGTTTGTTCTTTTTTTTTTCTAATTACATAAGTATGATTTAGGAGGTTATAAAAATGAAAAGTATAATACCTTATACAAGAAGTATTTCGTTTGGATCTAAAATTGCGGAAATAACTAGTATGTCTTTGGAACATGAACTGACTGTAAAACCGGAAGAAATTGGTGGAAATTTTATAATTTCTGGAGATTATCGAACTCATGAAGTTAGTGTAAATCGAGAACCTTTTTTGTATAAGCTTCCTTTTACTATTGAACTTACAGAAGGGATTGATTTAGATTCTTTAGAGTTTGAAATTGTTGATTTTTCTTATGATATTTTAAATGATGATACAATCGAAGTTTCGATTTCGTTTCGGTTGGAAGCAGAGGAATTAGAAACTTTAGAGGAAGTTGTTGTAAGTGATGATGAGAATGAAACGGAACGAAGCGTTTTTGAACCAGTTCAAGATGAGGTAGAAGATGTAAGTTTACTTGTGGATCAACAAGTAAAGGAAGAAATCGATGAAAAAAATGCAGAAATCCAAATAGAAGATTTTATAAAAGAATCTGAACCAATGAATGAATTAGAAGGAGGAGAAGATAAGCGAGAAGAAACTATGATAGAAGAACAAAAAAAAGTTGAAGTTGTGGATCAAAATATTATTTCTAAAAATGAAATGAAAGAAGATATGAAAGAAAGCGAAGAAGTAGTCATTCAAAATGTTAATCCAATGGATGATAGTTTTGCAACTTATCATATTCATATTGTTAAAAATGGAGAAAGTGTAGAAACTATTTGTACTATGTATCAATCGAATATGAATTTGTTGCATGAATATAATGATTTTTCCGAAATACAAGTAGGAGATAAGCTTATTATTCCAAAAGAAGATGAATAGAAGTTTTGAAGTTTTAAAAGATGTTTATAAACCTTATCGATATACTATTTTAGGTAAAGTAACTGTTTTGGAAACAACTTCGGGAACTTTTGTTGTAAAACCAAAAGAAAAACGAGATATAAGAGAAATTTATGATTATTTGAAAAGTCGTAATTTTTCTTATTTTCCACCTTTGGTAGATGATAGTCGAGAGGGAGTACATGTCTTTCTATATGTTTCAGAAATTTCATTGCCGATGGAACAAAAAGCTCAGGATATGATAGATCACATTGCATTATTGCATCAAAAAACTACATACTTTAAAACGGTAAGTAGTGATACTTATCAGGAAATCTATGAAGCCATTTTATCCAATGTGGTTTATTTAAAAGATTATTATGAAGGTTTATTTGATTATGCTTTTTCGCAAACTTATATGTCTCCCAGTTATTATTTTTTTACTCGTAATTATTCTAAAATTTTATCAAGTTTGTTATTTGTTCAAAATGAATTGGATCTTTGGTTTTCGAGTGTGAAAGAAGAAAAAAAACAACGAGTGTGTTTTATTCATAATAATTTGTCTTTGGATCATTATATTTCGGGAGATCAAGGTTATTTTATTAGTTTTGATCAAAGTAAAATAGATAGTCCTGTTTTGGATTTGGTTCAATTTTATCAAAAGGAATATTTTGATTTGGATTTTTCTTCTTTGTTTTCGCGGTATCAAGAAAAATTTCCATGGAATGAACAAGAAAAAAAATTATTTTTTATTTTAGTTTCTTTACCCAAAAAGGTTACTTTATCTAATGATGAGTTTTCTAATTGTCATGAACTTCGTGATTGTTTGGATTATTTATATAAAACTGAAGAGTTAGTAGGGCCATACTATTCGGTAGAGTAAAATTAATAAGAGAGTAATTTCTATTAATAAAATAAATATGTTAAAACGAAATGGTAATATTAAGGTAATTAGTACTTGATAAAATATTAAACAAGATAAAATGATAATAGCAAAGACGGTAAAGAATCCTGGAGGTCTTTTCCATGGTTTTGGGCATTGGTTTGGTTGCATTTTTCATCACCTAATTTAGTTTATGATTTTGTTATTTTTCTGTATGATACAGATGCCTATATTGACAAAGTCTTTTTTTTTAATTATAATATCCTGTAAATTTTAGAAGATTAGGTGATATTATGGGAAAAGATTTATGTATTCTTCCTTTTACATTTTCAGAAGAGGTTTTGGAGGATTCTTTAACAAAGTTTGATACAATTTATATTTTAGGGGGACCTGTAAAATATAATGATTTTTCTAGACTTTTTATGATCTATCAGTATTCTAAATCAACCAATGGACGTGTTGTTTATATTCCAGGACTTTATGATGCTTGGTTATGTGATTATGCATTATATTATGATCTTGATGCTAGAGTTCATTTAGAATTGAATTCTATTTTGGATATTGATGATAAAAGAAAGTTTGATGAAAATTTTTTTGAATTATTTTCTTGGTTTGCAAATTTACCTTTACAAAGGGTATATAATGATAATGGAGAAACTAAGGCTTTTGCTCATGCTTTTTTTCATCGACCACAATATGATCAAAATCCTAACTTTTCTTTAAACGATTTGTATTGTTTAAAAAAGACTTCTTTTCTTGAATATCAACATTTATTGAGAATTCTTTGTTTTCAAGAAGGAAGAGATTCTTTTTCGGAAGATGAATTACCTGAAGAAGGTACTGTTATGTGTATTGGATGTCATCCATCAAATATGTTACAAAGTGTTAGATCTTGTGAAAATATTAATTTTGATGGACAGGATTATTCTAGAGTGAGAAATTAGTTATTTCTTTGAATTGTTGTTTCTCAATAAAAGAGATAGATCGTAGATTGGTTATGTTTATGAAGCATAACCTTTTTGTATGTGATAATGAAGAATCAGAATTTAATGCTATATTATGAAAAGTCAAGTAAAAGAATGTTAGAATTTTATTAAAATAGAAAGTAAATTGAGTGTTGATGAATTATGCGTACAGAAGTTTGGAAGAAAAAGAAAATTTTGGTGATCAAAATTCTATTGTTGTTCTTTTGTTCTTTTTTGGTAATTCAAAGTATTTCGTTTTTTCAGAAAAATTCTTCTTCTTTTGATATTTATGAGATGTATTCATTTGGTTTGATCGATGAATTTGGTC
>CAOKLK010000025.1 GCA_948469295.1 uncultured Mycoplasmatota bacterium | reverse complement strand
AATTCGTGTCTACATTATCCAAAAACGTAAAATCCAAGTAGGAGATAAAATGAGTGGACGCCATGGTAATAAAGGTGTTATTTCCCTAGTTTTACCACAAGAAGATATGCCATATCTTCCAGATGGTCGCCCAGTAGATATCATGTTAAATCCATTAGGAGTTCCATCTCGTATGAACATTGGACAAATTCTTGAAGTTCATTTAGGAATGGCTGGTAAAAAACTTGGACTTCATTATGCAACACCAGTATTTGATGGAGCAAATTTAGATGACATCAAAGAAGAAATGGCAAATGCTGGAATGGATGAAGACGGAAAAGTAAGACTAATTGATGGACGTACAGGAGAACCATTTGAAAATAAAGTTAACGTTGGAGTTATGTACATGGTAAAACTACATCACATGGTAGATGATAAATTACATGCACGTGCAACAGGACCTTATTCATTAGTAACCCAACAACCACTTGGAGGAAAAGCTCAATTTGGTGGACAAAGATTTGGAGAAATGGAAGTTTGGGCATTATATGCTTATGGAGCAGCTCATGTCTTACAAGAAATCCTAACCATAAAATCCGATGATGTAATTGGACGTGTCAAAGTATATGAAGCCTTAGTAAAAGGTAAAACCGTAAATCAAGCAGGAGTTCCAGAATCATTTAGAGTATTAATAAAAGAATTCCAAGCATTAGGATTAGACGTTCAAATATTAGATAATACCGATAAATTATTAGATTTAAAAGAAATTGAAGAAGAAGAAGAAAAAGAGGAAACCATAAAAATTGACGAAATTGATATGAGTGATTTAGAAACAATAGAAGAGCCAGAAGAAAACTTAGAAGACGAAGAAGAGGAAGAGTTTGATAATGACTTAGATGACTTAGAATTTCCAGAAGATGGAAATATAGAAGACGATATGGAAAGTGGTGATATTCTATGATAGCCGTTAATAATTTTAAAGGAATAAAACTAGGAATCGCTTCCCCAGAAAAAATTAGAGAATGGTCATATGGTGAAATCAAAAAACCAGAAACCATTAACTACCGTACGTTAAAACCAGAAAGAGATGGATTATTTTGTGAAAAAATCTTTGGACCAACCAAAGATTATGAATGTTCTTGTGGAAAATACAAAAGACTTCGTTACAAAAATGTAATTTGTGATCGTTGTGGAGTAGAAGTTACCAAAAGTAAAGTACGTCGTGAAAGAATGGGACATATTGAACTTGCAGCACCTTGTAGTCATATTTGGTTCTTCAAAGGAGTTCCTTCAAAAATGGGTCTAGTACTTGACATGTCTCCAAGAGACCTAGAAGAAGTACTATACTTCGTAAGTTATGTAGTATTAGATCCTGGAAGTGCTCCACTTGCCAAAAAACAAACCTTATCAGATAAAGAATATCGTACTTATTATGAAAAATATGGAACAAGTTTTAAAGTAGGGATGGGTGCAGAAGCAATCAAAACCTTACTTTCTGAAGTAGATATTGCTAAAGAAATTGATGATCTAAGAAAAGAATTGGAAAATGCTACAGGACAAAAACGAATTCGTCTTGGAAAGCGTTTAGAATGTTTAGTATCATTTGAAGAAAGTAAAAATCGTCCAGAATGGATGATTCTAGATGTGTTACCAGTCATTCCACCAGATCTAAGACCTATGATTCAATTAGATGGTGGAAGATTTGCAACCAGTGATTTAAATGATTTATATCGTCGTATCATCAATCGCAACAATCGTTTAAAAAAATTATTAGAACTTGGAGCACCATCAATCATTGTTCAAAATGAAAAACGTATGCTTCAAGAAGCTGTAGACTCTTTACTAGATAATGGCCGTCGTGGAAGAAGTGTAACTGCGGCAGGAAATCGTCCGCTAAAAAGCTTATCTAGTATGTTAAAAGGAAAACAAGGACGTTTCCGTCAAAACTTACTTGGAAAACGTGTTGACTATTCTGGTCGTTCAGTTATAGTTGTTGGACCAAACCTTAAAATGTATCAATGTGGAATTCCAAAAGAAATGGCTTTAGAATTATTTAAACCACACGTCATTCATGGGTTAGTAGATCGTGGATTAGCTCATAATATCAAAGGAGCTAAAAAATTAATTGAATCTCGTGATGATAGTGTTTGGGATGTAGTAGAAGATGTAATTACAGAACATCCAGTAATGTTAAACCGTGCTCCAACTCTTCACCGATTAGGAATTCAAGCATTTGAACCTAAATTAGTAGGTGGAAAAGCCATTCGTTTGCACCCATTAGTATGTACTGGATTTAATGCCGACTTCGATGGAGACCAAATGGCAATCCATATTCCATTATCAGAAGAAGCCAAAGCCGAAGCAAGATTGCTAATGCTTGGAGCCAATAACATCCTAAATCCAAAAGATGGAAAACCAATCGTTACTCCATCACAAGATATGGTATTAGGAAACTGTTATATTACCATGGAAAAAAGTGGAGAAGAACACGAAGGAAAAGTATATAAAGATCCGAATGAAGTATTAATGGCTTATCAAAGAAAAGAAATTACACTTCATACAAGAATCGCAGTACCAGTACGTTCTTTCAAACACAAATTATTTATGGATGAACAAAAAGATAAATATTTAGTAACTACTTGTGGAAAAATTATCTTCAATGAAATTCTTCCAGATAGTTATCCATTCATAAACGAAGGAACCAAAGAAAATATAGAAGGAATTACTCCTAGTAAATATTTTTTAGAAATGGGTACAGATATCGAAGCTACGATTAAAGAAATGCCAATAACAAAACCATTTGTTAAAAAAACACTAGCTCAAATTATTGCCCAAATCTTTAAAAGATATAAAACAACTGAAACAAGTATGATGCTTGATAAATTAAAAGACTTAGGATTCAAATATTCAACCATTGCAGGAATTACCGTTTCAGCAGCAGATATCGTTCCAAGTAAAACCAAACATCAAGTGATTGATGAAGGAAAAGAATTAGTAGATAAAATTAACAAACAATACAAACGTGGTTTAATCACAGAAGAAGAACGATATAATAATGTCATTGAAGTTTGGACCAAAGCCAATAAAAAAATTCAAAAAGAACTAGAAGAATTATCAAACAATGATTACAACAATCCATTATTTATGATGATGAACTCTGGAGCTCGTGGATCCATTTCCAACTTCTCACAACTTGCAGGTATGCGTGGATTAATGGCCAAACCAGATGGATCAACCGTTGAAATTCCAATCACTTCAAACTTTAGTGAAGGACTAGACGTATCAGAATTCTTCTTATCAAGTCATGGATCAAGAAAAGGATCTGCCGATACCGCACTTCGTACAGCAGACTCAGGATACCTAACTCGTCGTTTAGTAGATGTAGCCCAAGATATTATTGTAAAAGAATATGATTGTGGATCGATTAACGGAGTAGAAGTATACGACTTAGTAAATGATAAAGATGGTTCCATCATTGAATCCATTGGAGAACGTGTATTAGGAAGATTTAGTGCTCAAAAAATCATCCATCCAGAAACCAAAGAAATGATTTTGGATAAAGGAGAAATGATTACCGAAAACATCGTTAAAAAAATTGAAGATGCTGGAGTGAAAAAAGTTGAAATTCGAAGTGCCTTAACATGTAAAACTCCAAATGGTGTTTGTCAAAAATGTTATGGACGTAACTTAGCAACTGGAAATCTTGTCGAAACTGGAGAAGCTGTAGGTATTATGGCAGCACAATCCATTGGAGAACCAGGTACCCAACTTACCATGCGTACATTCCATACTGGTGGAGTAGCAGGTGGAGACGATATCACTCAAGGTCTTCCAAGAGTAGAAGAACTATTCGAAGCAAGAAATCCAAAAGGAAAATCAACCATTGCAGAAATTAATGGTAAAATTGCAAGCATTAAAGAAGATAATGGAAAACATAAAATTGTAATTGAAAATGAAGTAGAAGCAAGAGAACATGTAACAAATTACAACATGAAAGTTCGTGTAGCAGTTGGTGATACTGTTTGTGCTGGAGATAAATTAACCGAAGGTGCAATCAGTCCAAAAGAATTACTTGCTGTAACCGATCCATTAACAGCTCAAGAATACATCTTAAAAGAAATTCAAATGGTTTACAAATTACAAGGTGTTGATATTTCAGACAAACACATTGAATTAATTGTAAAACGTATGATAAGTAAAGTACGTATTGTAGATGCTGGAGATACTGAATTAGTAGAAGGATTAACTATTTCATTACATGACTTTACAGATGCGAATAAACCAGTAATTTTAAAAGGTGGCGTTCCTGCCAAAGGTCGTCCAATTATGCTTGGTATTACAAAAAGTTCATTAGAAACAGATTCATTCTTATCTGCTGCTTCCTTCCAAGAAACAACAAGAGTCTTAACCGATGCAGCTATCAAAGGAAAAGTAGATTATTTAAGAGGTCTAAAAGAAAATGTTATTATTGGAAAACTAATTCCAGCTGGAACTGGTGCAAAACAATATAGTGACATTGATATGATTTTAGAAAAAGAATTTATGGATGATGAACCAAGTGAAGTACTAGAAGAAAAATTAATGGATGAAGATAATATAAATGAAGATTAATAAAAAAATTAATCTTTTTTTTATTTAAATTTTTTAATGGAAGTTGAAAAGTCCAAACAAATAAGTTGTAAAATGATGTCATTTTATGGTATCCTCATTATAGAATAGGAAAGATAGCAAATGAAAGATAATAGTTTTCTTCCTCTTGGAAGTATTGTCCATTTAAAAAGCCAGCAAAAGAAGTTAATGATTATTGGATACCTTCCATTAGATTTAGAACAAAGCTCTCTGATGTATGACTATATCGGTTGTTTATATCCCGAAGGAGTTTTAGCCACCGACAAAAATATATTATTTAATCAAAAAGACATCAAAGAAGTAATAAAAAGAGGATACGAAAACGAAGAACAAATTACTTATTTAAAAAATCTAAAAGAAATCGAAAGCACATGGAAGCGGGATGAAAAAAATGCAGAATGAAATTTATCCACTAGGTTCTATCGTAAAACTAAGAGATCAAGAAAAAACATTAATGATCATTGGATATATACCCATCGACATTGAATCAAAAGTATCTTATGACTATCTTGTATGTCTTTATCCAGAAGGAGTGGTAGAATCTTCCAACCAAATTGGAATCAATGCTGATCAAATAGAAAAAGTAATTTACAAAGCACCAAAAGATGAAGAAAACACCCAAGTGTTAAAAAAATTATCTGATTTTTACGAAAATAAAGGAAAAGAACGCTTAACAAATAATTTAAAAAAATAAAAAGGAGAGAAAAGTTATGTATGGTAGTATTGAAGTAAATACCTCAAGTTTACAAATAGCAGTAACAGAATTAGATACTCTAAAAACATATTACCAAACCAAGTCTCGTACATTCACTGGGGCTTATGGTGGACCTGCTGAACTGTCAAAACTAGTCAATAAAATAAATACTAACTATACAAGAATTTCTACAAATTTAGGAAATACCAGTAATTATTTAAAAGATTACATATCAGATGTAGAAGGTTTAGAAAAAAAATTTGCCCAAAACGGTGGAACCATCAAAGCAAGTAATGCTTCTTTTTATGCAAGTCAATATTGCAATAGTATAAAATTATTTCACTTAAGTAGTGTTCCTTTATTTAAAATAAATAGAGTAAATAGTAATAGCAGCGTCACAAAAAATATTATTGCAGCAGGGTTAAGTATTGAAAAACCAAAACCAAAATATCAAAAACCTACAAATGATCTAACTTTTGGAAGTACTTTCACCATTGGGAATAAAACTAAAATATTAGCAAGTGCATACAATCTAGAAGAACAATACGAAATCAAAGAAGAGTTCAAAGATTCAGAATATACCATAGTAAGCATTAATATGAGAATGCCAGATGGATCATTAAAAATAATTAGAGATAAAGATCCAAGTGCAAATCAAATCGTCGCAAGATGCCTAAAACAAGGTGGTGTGATAGAAACCATCGGAGCAGTAGCAGCTTTAGGAAAAAAAGATTACGAAAAAAATGGAATCATTACTGGATACTTTAACATGTCTGATATTCATCCAAATTCAGAAGATTCCAATTCAACTACCAATAAAAGATAAGAAGAAAACTTAGAAGATAAAATAAAAAACCAAAATAATATTTCAGCCTCTCTAGATCAATTAAATAATATTTTATTTGGAATCATCAAAAATTCCATAAAAGGACGTACCGATCATTTACATATTAGAGAACACTTACCAATTCAAAATGAAAACTATACAGAAGTATTTAAAGAATATAATAAACAACTAAATATGCAAGAAACGGTATACCAAGAATACCAAGTAGAATTAAATAAAGAATTAGCAAAATACAAAGGCTTAGAAGATACCTTAAGTGCCTATGAATACATCTTGCGAACAAACCCTGTAGAAGCTACCAAAATGAAAGAAAGTGCCCTAAAAGAAATCCGAAAAGATTTTGATAGCCTAGAAGACTTTGAAACCTATATGTCATCCTTAAGACAAGAATTAGCTCTTTGCCAAAATGGACTTGCTGAAGTATCAAACTTAAGAGTTTTAGGAAAATATGATTGTTTAATAGCAGATGATGATTTTCAAAACTTTAAATATGAGACCAAAGAAATCACCATTCCCGAAACCGATTTAAACAATTACAAATATCATTCTGTAAAAGTCCCAGATTACGAAGAATTCTGCCAAAAATATGGAGAAGTGTCTAAACTAGAATATGCCAAATTAGTGGGAGAATACTCAAATGATAAAGAAATCCAAAAATTATATAAATTAACCAAAGCCAGTGAAATAAATCCAAATATTGAAAAAACCTATCTTTATCTTTTAGAAACCCAAAATCCAAATTATGCCGAAACCTATTTAGAAGACATGGAAAGTAGTATCAATAACATCTTAGGAAGTATGAAAGCTGATGAATTTTTAAATGAATTAAAAACATCCAAAAATGTCGAAAGTGCCTTACTAAATCATGTTAGTGCAACAGGAGAAGGACTAAAAGCAGGATTAAATAGTTTTGGAACAGGAATCAAACATTCTATTTCAGCTCTAGAATCTATTATTACAGGAAACGAAGGTACTAGAATCAATAGTATTGAAGAATATAAACAAATGTATATCTTACAAGGATTACAAAGTGGAGAATACACAGGAGCTTTCTTAAGTAATAATTATGAAATCAGCCAAGGAATCGGAAATATGGCTCCAAGTATAATTCTAAGTTCCATAAATCCAGTAGCTGGAAGCGTTGCCCTAGGAACATCATCCGCTGGTAATAGTTATCATAGTGCCTTAGTAGATGGATATTCAAACATGCAAGCACTTTTATATGCCGGGATTTCTGGAAGTAGTGAAGTCCTAACCGAAAAACTATTCGGAGGTTTACCAGGACTAAGTGATGTCAAAGTAAATTCTCTAAAAACCTTCGCTCAATCCATCATGAAAGAAGGAAACGAAGAAGCCCTTCAAGAAGTAATGGATGCTGGATTTAGAAAACTAATCTTTAAT
>CAOKLK010000024.1 GCA_948469295.1 uncultured Mycoplasmatota bacterium | reverse complement strand
CAGAAGAAGAAATTCGGTTTGCAATTTTCCATCATAATAAGTATGCCATTGCTAATACTTTGGAATCCAATGCTTTGTTTTATGCTAAATTGATTCGAGATGTAGATAAATTAGTTATTATGCAAGAAGTTTGTTTAGAGGGTGATGATAGTAAAATTTCTTCCAAAATAATGGATGATTTTTTGGAAGAAAAGTTGTTGGATCGACATGATATTAAAACAGGTATGGATGAAAAATTATCTTATTTGGCTTTTGTATTCGACTTTAATTTTAAAGAATCTGTTATTTTTTTAGAAAAATATCATATATTATTACCTTATTTTGAATTTTTGAAACATAATTTGAAATGGGAAGATTATGAAAAAATATATCAAACTGTGATGGAATATATCACAAAAAGAAAGAAGGAATGGTTATGTTAGATAAAAAATATAATGCACTGGAAAAAGAAAATAAATGGTTAGAATATTGGAAAGATAATAAAATTTATGAGTTTCAATTGGATCAAAGAGAAGTATTTTCTATTGATACTCCACCTCCAACTGTTAATGGAAAGATTCATATTGGACATATATTTTCTTATTCTCAAACAGAAATGATTGCAAGATACAAGAGATTAAGAGGATTTAATGTTTTTTATCCGTTTGGATTTGATGATAATGGATTACCTAGTGAAAGATTGGTAGAAAAAGAAAAGGGGAAAAAAGCTCATGAGATCGGGCGTGAGGAGTTTTCAAAATTATGTTATGAAACAACAGATAAGTATGAAGCTCAATTTCAAGAATTGTTTTCGAAAATGGGAGTTGGTACTGATTGGAATATTCATTATAAAACAGTTAGTCCATCAACTATTAAAATTAGTCAAGCATCTTTCTTGGATTTGGTACGAAAGGGACATTGTTATCATAAGGAAAGTCCAGCTCTATGGTGTAATGAATGTTTGACCTCGATTGCTCAAGCAGAATTGGAAACGAAAACGGTAACAACGACTTTTAATTATATTAATTTTACAACAGTAGAGGATGGGGAAGAATTTACAATTGCTACCACTCGACCAGAATTATTACCAGCAATCGTATGTGTTTTTGTAAATCCAAATGATGAAGCTCATAAGCATTTGATTGGAAAGACTGCACATATTCCAGTGATTGATGTAGAAGTACCGATTATGGCGGATGATAAAGTTGCTATCGATAAAGGAACTGGAATTGTTATGTGTTGTACCTTTGGAGATCAAACGGATATTGAATGGTGGAAAACTTATCATTTGCCATTAAAGCATATTTTTACGAATGATGGACGAATTGTTTCTGAGGTTCCAAAATATGGTGGGTTAAAAATTAGCCAAGCGAGGGCACAAATTATCGAGGATTTAACTGCAGGGGGATTTGTTGTAAAGATTGAAGAGTTAGAACATGAAATTCAAACGCATGAAAGATGTGGAAAAGCAGTTGAATATTCTGTTATGAAACAATGGTTTATTGATATTATGAATCATAAAGAAGATTTCTTGAAAATTGGGGATGAGATTCAATGGCATCCATCTTATATGAAGAATCGATATAATGAATGGGTAGAAAATATTTTATGGGATTGGTGTATTTCTCGTCAAAGATATTTTGGTGTTCCATTTCCAGTTTGGTATTGTAAAGAATGTGGCGAACCTGTTTTTGCTAAATTAGAAGATTTGCCTGTTAATCCTTGTGCTGATAAACCGAATGTAGATGAATGTAAATGTGGTTGTAAGGAGTTTCTTCCAGAAATGGATGTTATGGATACTTGGGCCACTTCTTCAGTAACTCCGCTCATTAATATGAAATATGGAGAAAAAGATAATTATGAATCTTTTTTAAAGCCAATGAGTATTCGAACAAATGCTTCGGATATTATTCGAACATGGGATTTTTATACGATTGTTAAAAGTTATTATCATTTTGGAATGCGTCCTTGGAATGATGTTATGATTTCAGGATTTGTAATGGCTGGAAAAGGCGAAAAGATTAGTAAAAGTAAGGGGAATAGTAAAGTTGAACCAATTGATTTGATTCCACAATATTCTGCTGATGTAATTCGTTATTGGGCTGGATCTGGAAGATTAGGTACGGATATCGTGTTTAGCGAAGAAACTCTTCTTCGAGGAAGAAAACTTGTTAATAAACTATGGAATGTTGCTAAATTTATTGAAATGCATTTAGAAGATTATGAGAAAAAAGAATTTGATGATTATTCGTATCTTGATAAATGGATTTTAGGAAGTTACCAAGAAATGGAAGAAGGCTTTATAAAATACTTGGAAGATTATGAAGTTGGACTGGCATTAAATCACTTAGAAAAGTTCTTCTGGAATTTTTGTGATAATTATATTGAAATTGTAAAACATAGATTGTATCGACCAGAGGAATTTGGAGATCAGGCAAGATATTCTGGACAGAAGACTGTTTCTATTTTGCTTTATAAATTATTACAAGATTTTAGTATTTATTTTCCATTTATTACAGAAGAAATTTATCAAGAATTATATCATGATAAAAAATCTATTCATTTAACGACAATTGAACGTTTAAATTTTGATTTTAAAAATGAAATTCAAAATGGAAATGTTTTGATAGATATTATTCGTCAAGTTCGAGGAGAGAAAACAAATCATAATGTTTCTTTGAAAACACCAATTAAGAATTTTGAATTAAGTGTAAGTGAAGAATTGGAAGGTGCGATCCAACAATCTCTTCTTGATTTTAAAGCTACATTAACGATTGAAAATTTAAAATTAAATTCTTGTCAAGAAGGCTATGTAATTGATCATATTGAATTGGAAATGGAAAATTCAGATTAGTTGCTTTTTTGAGAATATGGAATTGTAAGTAAAAATAATGTTGTAAACCTTGTTTCTTTTAAATAAGAAATGAGGTTTTTATAAAATAGACGAGAAAAAATAAATTGAATCAAATTTTGGGGACTGTTGTATTATTTTTACTTGGGGTTAATTTGTTATAAGCTTGTATCACTGGAGTTTGGATAAAAATCAATGTTGACAATACAAATTTTCTTTTTAGAAGAGGTAATTTTTAGTATGGTTGCTTTCTTTAGTAGTATTCTTTTGACGTTATTTGGTTGTTTTTTAGTCAATAAGGAAGTAAGTAAACTTTTATTTTTCTCTTTTTCTCCTTTTCAGCTTTCGTTGTCTTCTGTGGTAACACTTTTCCTCTTTTTGATCCTTTTGATTTATAGTGTTATGTTTTTGTTTTTTCTTCGATTAAAGAAGGTAAAACTTGGTATGATTTTGAAAAATTGAAATTGATTGTATTCTAACAATTTTGTAATATTTCATATTCTTTATAGGATTTTCTAAGGTTCTATGATAAGATAGATTTGTGATGTTTATGAAAAAGATAAGACGTTATTTTTTCTCTATTTTTCTTTTTTTGTTTTTGTTTGTTTTAACTTTTTATTTTATTTTTTCAAAATATTCTTTAAATGATTTTTTTCATACAGTTTCTACTTGTAATCCTCTATATATATTTTTCTCTTTTTTCTGTGTTTTTTTGTATTTGTTTTGTGGAACTTTTTTTACAAAAAGAATGTTTCAATATTTAGGAATAAAAGTTCATGGTTTTCAAAGTTTGTGTTATAACGCAATTGAAATTTATTTTTCTGCGGTTACTCCATCTAGTACAGGAGGACAACCAGTGGAAGCTTATTATATGGCAAAAGATAAGATACCATATCGAAAAAGTGCTGTGGTTATTTTGTTAAATACTATTCTTTATAAGTTGGCCATTGTTTTTTTAGGATTGGTAGGAATGATCTTTTGTTTCTTGGAATGGCTTTGAATGTTTTAGTAATTTTCTTTTTTTGGATTCTTTTATTTTCTAAGAAAATGCCTCCGAAATTATTGAAGCTCGGATTTAAAATAATGACTTTTGTTCATTTAATAAAGAAAGAGGATCGAGAACGGAAGGAACAAGAAATGAAAGAGGCATTTTTGGATTATCAAGTTTGTTCTTCTTTTATTAAAAAACATCCTGTTAGGATTTTTCGCTTGTTTTGTTTGATTTTATTTCAAAGGATTTGTTTATTTTCGATTAGTTCTTTTTTATATTTGGCATTTGGGCTTTCGGGAACTTCGTTTTTGGCTATTTTATTTTTGCAAATTGCTATTACTCAAGCGATTGATTCGGTTCCACTTCCAGGAGGAGTTATGGTTGGAGAGAGTTTAACGTTTCAGGTAAATTCTCTAATTTATGGTAGTCATCTTGCTCATGCATCGATGATTTTGTTACGAGGAATAAGTTTTTATTTTGTGGTATTATTTAGTAGTATTTTATTTATTATTTATCATTTTAAAGGTGTTAGGAGTGAGTTATTACATGATCGGATTTTATAATTATACAGTTTTATTTACGTTGTTTGGGACAATGAGTGGTTTGCTTGGAATAATGGAAACTTGCAAAGGAAATATAGAGGTTGGAATTATTTGCTTAATGATTAGTGGATTTTTTGATATGTTTGATGGAATGGTAGCGAGAACCAAAAAGAACCGAACGGAATTTTAAAAAAAGTATGGGGTTCAATTGGATTCTTTATCAGATGTAGTTTGTTTTGGGGTTTTGCCAACGATGATTGCATTGCAAGTTACTAGTAATCTTGGATATGGATCTGCTTTTAGTATTCTATATTTTGTTGCAGCTATTTCTAGGCTTGCTTATTTTAATGTGGAGGAAGAGATTAGAAGTCAGAAAGAAAAAGGTTCTCGAAAAAGTTATACTGGTTTTCCAGTGACGACCTCAGCATTTTTTGTACCTCTTCTTTATTCTTTCTGTGTTTGCTTTGAAAATAGTTTTTCCTTTTGCTTTTTGATTGGAATGATTCTTTTTGCAGGATTACAAGTTTCAAAATTTAAATTGCCACATTTAGATTTAAGGGGGTTATTGATATGTCTCGTTATCGGAATTCTAATTCTAGGATTTGTGATTTTCCAACTGTTTTAAAAAGTGAAACAGAAGGGTTTTTGTTACGATTTTTATATCGAACGTGGATTGGAAGAAGTTTGTTATGGATTTTGATTCAACCTTGGGTTTCAAAATTGGTAGGAAGTTTTTTGAATTTAAAAGTTTCTAGGTGGTTTGTGCCTAGGTTTATTCGAAAAAATCAAATTGCTATGGAACGTTATTTTGAAAGTTATGAAAGTTTTAATGAATTTTTTTCTCGTCCTTTGAAGGTACAACCTAGATTATCAAAGCTTGATTTTATTGCACCATGTGATGGAAAATTAAGTATTTTTCCTACTAAAGAAATTAGAAATATTTCTTTGAAACATTCTTCTTATCATCTGTCAGATCTTTTGGGTAATTCAGATTTGGAAGCACGTTATGAAGAAGGATATTGTTTGGTTTTTCGTTTGACTCCAGATGATTATCATCGGTATCATTTTTTGGATGATGGAAAGATTGTGAAACAGGTTTCTATTCCTGGAGTTTTACATACTGTAAGACCTATTGCAATGGCAAATTATCCGGTTTATTTTTTAAATCAAAGAGAAGTAACGGTTATGGAGACGAAACATTTTGGAGTAGTTACTCAGGTTGAAATTGGGGCTTTATGTGTGGGAAAAATTTGTAATCATTCAGTTTCCAATTTTAAAAAAGGAGAAGAAAAGGGAAAGTTTTTATTTGGGGGTTCTACGATTCTTTTGTTTTTAGAAAAAAATGTTGTTGATTTAAATGAAACGTTGATTTTTAATACGAAAGCAAATAAGGAAACTATTGTATGTTTTGGAGATGTTTTAGGAAGAAAAAGATGATTGTTTTTTTTCTTTTTTCTTTTATAATATTAAATATTTGAAAACGGGAGGACTTTTCATGGAAGATTTTTTTCAAAAATTAAAAGAAAGAATTGATAAGTTTACAGTTTGTGCATCTGTTTCTTTCCTTTCTTTTCTTATGGCATTTAGTGTAAATAAAGATGGTTCAATCCAAAGACTCCAAGAGGTTGTTTCTAAAAATGTTCGAGCGTTAGAAATGAATAGCGAGGAAGAATTATTTCGTGATTTAAAAATGTTAATGGAAACTCATTCTTTTTCTCCTTCTACGATGGATATTGTTTTTGGGAATGAACTTATGGACGATTTTCAAACCCAAAGTGAAGCTTTTTATTATTATGCTTCTAAGGTACTTTTACAAAATTCTAATTTTACTAAAGAGGAACAAGAAGAATTGGTTCAGTTGTTAAAGCAACATTCTTTTCGATTTGGAGAGTATTATAGTTCTGAAACTATATTTCGAATGTTAATTGAATTTAAAAATGTTCCTTTAATCAGAAAAGAAAAGCAAAATGCTATGCTTTTTTCTCATAGTTCTCTGTATGGATCTATTACTTATGATTTCACTTGGAAAGATTCTTATGTTTCTTTATTTCATGAATTGATTCATTCGATTTGGAATAATAGTTATGTGTATCATTTTTATAATGAGGTGACTGCAGATGTTTTGAGTGGAACTGATAGTTATCAGAATGCTACGGCACTTATGATGATGATTGCAAAACTTGGGAATGAAAAAGAGGTACTATTTGGAATGATGAATCATAACCCTGATCTTATTTGGAAAAGTTTAAAAGATAATTTTCAAAATGATTCTCGGGTTTTGCGATTGCAAGAAATTTTAGAAGCTTATGATTCTCCAGAGGAAGTAAGAATGTTTGATTTTGGTAAAACTGATGAGCTAATTTCTATTATTGAAGAACTTTATGAATTAAAGTATCAAAAACCAATGAGTTATGACTATCGTATGCAAATATTAAAATATATTTTTTCGGATCCTTTTTATTATATATCTTTAGAAAATTCTTTTTATTTCAATGGAACAATTTTAGTAAATTTTCATTTGGGTGGTTTTCAAGAAACTGTGTTGATTGTTGATGATGGAAGTTTTACTTATCAAGATGTGGAACGAACTTTTCTTCATTTGGTACAACAATGTTTGAATGAAGAAAAAATAAATAAAGATGTTCCTTATTATGAAAGTGTAAATTATTTTATGAAACATCTTTTTGGAACAACGGTTTATGAAGAAATTATGAAAAGTAAAAGTCCAGAGGTTATTTTTGATGAGTGGAATGAAGAACGAATTTTGTCTTCTAAGCCTTATGTTACTTTGGAGGATTTAAAGGATATTGTATCTCTTGTTCGAATCGGGAGAGGAAAGGATATTTTATTTTATTCTCATTTACAAAGTCTTTTTTTAGATACGTTTGAACTTCATTATCGTAAAAAAGTAAAATAATTTTTGGAAAAATTAGCATAAGTGATTGACAAGTGCTAATTTTTTAGTATAATGAGATTAGCACTTGCATAGAATAGGTGCTAGGAGGTTCTTTATATGGAAGAACGTCAGAAAATATTATTGAAAGAAATTGTTGAGTCTTATATTAAGACAGTTAAACCCATTGGAAGTAAATCTTTGTGTGAAAAATTAAATTGTTCGAGTGCAACGATTCGTAATGAAATGGCTTCTTTGGAAGAAATGGGTCTTTTGGAGAAAAATCATGTTTCTTCTGGACGAATTCCAAGTGAGGATGGATATCGCTATTATGTAGAACATTTGATGCGTCCGAAAGAGTT
>CAOKLK010000023.1 GCA_948469295.1 uncultured Mycoplasmatota bacterium | reverse complement strand
CCTCGTAGTGGTAAAATAGCTTGCGTTTCCCGATTCCGATAAAGTTTTGCAGAACCTCCTGCACTATCCCCTTCCACTAAAAAAAGTTCATTCATCATATAATTTTTTCCAGTCGCTTTCGCAAGCTTTTCACTAAGAACACGTTCCTTACTATTTTTTCCAGTACCTTTTCGTACTTGTTCTCGAGCTTTTCTTGCAGCTTCTCTTGCAGCTTTACTTTGAATTGCTTTATTTAAAATAGCCAATGCAGTTTCTTTATTTTCTTCCAAAAAAAATTTTAAATTTTCATAAGTAATACTCTCTGCAATACTTCTAGCTTCTGGAGTTCCAAGTTTACCTTTAGTTTGTCCTTCAAATTGTAAAAGAGCTTCGGGGATCTTCAAAGAAATAACTGCTGATAATCCCTCTCTAACATCACTACCATCCAAACTTTGATCTTTCTTTAAAATTCCGTTATTTTTTGCATAATCATTAAAAGCTTTGGTAATACCAGTTTTAAATCCAACTTCATGAGTTCCTCCATCACCAGTTTTAACATTATTAACAAAAGACTCAATATTCTCATTATAAGAATCTGTATATTGCATTGCAATTTCGACATTCACACCATTTTTCATAGATTCAAAATGAATCACTGGATGCAATATTTTCTTACCATCATTAATATATTCTACAAAATTAACAATTCCATTTTCATAATGAAACTTTGCTTCTTTTTTATCTTCTTCATCTATTACATGAATCGTAACTCCAGACATTAAAAAAGCACTTTCTTGCATTCTTTCACAAATCGTTGTATAAGAAAAACTACAATTCTTAAAAACTTCAGGATCTGGTAAAAAAGTTACCATCGTTCCAGTTTTCTTAGATTCCCCAACTACTTTCAAAGGAAGTTCAACTTCTCCTCCATTGATAAACCGAATATTACAAATTTTTCCTTCTTTAAAGATGGTAACATCCATCCAAGAAGACAAAGCATTAACTACACTCGCACCGACTCCATGAAGTCCACCACTTACTTTATAGCCACCTTCTTCAAACTTACCTCCAGCATGTAACACAGTATAGATAACTTCTGGAGTACTTTTTCCACTTGCATGCATTCCAATCGGAACTCCACGACCATTATCTAATATTGTGATACTACCATCTTTATGAAGAGTAATCTTAATGGTATCTCCATATCCATTTATAATTTCATCAATAGCATTATCTACAATTTCCCAAATTAAATGATGCAATCCACGCTTATCCGTAGAACCAATATACATTCCTGGTCTTTTTCGAACTGCTTCCAAGCCTTCTAAAATTTTAATAGATGACTCATCATATTTTGCCATTTACTATCACCTTTCCAAAGTATATCATGCGTCTTCCTTTTTTTCAAAAGAAATGTCAAGAAAATGCAAAAAAAAGAACCCTTTATAAAAGGGCACAAAAAGAAGAAAATTATACACTTAGTTCAAATGGTGAATCGATACTTCCATTTCCACTTGTAATTTCAACACTTTCTTTCAGATAGATTGTAGGTAGGGAAGAAAAACCACCAAAACCTTGATAGATATGAACAAGCCCAGTCTGAACCATTTCAAACACAGAAGATGCATTCCCAGAACTAACGAACGGAGTGAGAGTCCATTGATTAATTCCTTTAAACAACCAATCATTTTCTTTACAATCACTAAGACCATTCCATGAAAATAACACAGTATTTAAACACGTAACTCGATCTGTTGTACTTCCGCCACTTGTCGCATATCCATAATCACTTGGATACATTAAGCCTACTTGCCCTACCCATATAGTTGTTCTTGGGATAGTATCAGTACAATAGGTTCCATTACTACAGATATTTCCTGTATTATTACTTCTTTCTAGATTATAAAATATATTTGTGTTAATATTAGTACCAGTATACGTTGTTCCATCATTACTTCCCAAATTCCATGTAACCATATCAATCATACCTTTTGCATTATTTGTAAGACCTGTATTACTGAAATCACATTCTGTTGTGGTATTATTCGATGCCCGATAACAAGTACCACTCGTTCGGTTATAATAAGCACCATTATTTAATAAATTCATCATATCCGAGGTACTCCATTCATTCACTCCCCATCCATAATTGATACTTGATTCACTTGTGTCCCATGAATACGAACCTATACTTTCATTTCTGATTAGTTTAATTCTTTGTCCTTCTGGAGTATTCACAAGACCTATGATTCGCCATAACTCATTATTGAAATTTACATAGTTATTGGGATTCACACCAGCATACCGATACTCTGTTTGTTTTAAATTTTAAATTGCTGTTTGATTATCTGTATAAGTAATCTCTGCTTCACTATGACTTACTTCATACAAACCATCTCCTTTTGTTACGACTGGGACACTTTTAATCGTATCTGCTATGGTAGGTTTGGAAGGCCCGAAATTTATTTTACATTTGGTTCTGGTGGTTGTTAGGTTTTTGATAAGTGGTCCCCAACTTTCATAATTCCACTCCCCAGAAGCACCATTATCACAACTGATTGTTACTTCATATTTTTTATCTTCAGGGATTGTTTCGATATTGGTTTTATTCCCATCTTTATCTTCTAAAAAAAACGAAAACATCACATCATAATTTTGATCTGGTACTCTTCCCTTTATCACATCAAATTCCTTTTTTTCTTCATAAAGAGCAAAACTTCTTATCACAATTACAATTGCAAGTAATAAAACGACAGAACAAATACCTATCATAATTCCTTTTTTCTTTTTGTTTTTTTCTTGAAACTTTTCTAATTTCATATTTCACCAACCCACATAATTCACTTTCTACTTTGAAATACAATATAACATATTTCGTTATCCTTAGCTATTATTTTTTCTTCTTTTTTATTCTAAATAGCATCACTAACAATAACTAATTTTACTGTTATTAAAAATATAAGACAAAAGAAGTTTATTTTTGAATTTGGAATACAATTATTGAAACAAAATAAAAAAAGAGCCCTCTATTTAAGGCTATTCTTTGTGTAAATGATCAAGTCTTCTTCTTCTTTTAGTTTTTTCATACCTTCATC
Organism: uncultured Mycoplasmatota bacterium; assembly: GCA_948469295.1. Classification (GTDB taxonomy): domain Bacteria; phylum Bacillota_I; class Bacilli_A; order RF39; family UBA660; genus MGBC162267. Next base: position 4,680 of record CAOKLK010000023.1, on the reverse strand, counting down.
TAATACACGGACTCTTTTTCCTTGTGATTTTAAATCCTCAACATAAGAATTAACCATTTCATAATAATTCACTTCATAATTTTTCACATGTTCACACATATCATGAATGATAGATTGTGCCTTAAGAAGTAAATAATTTTTTTCCTCTTCCCTTAAATTAAATTTATCAAATAAAGCACAATAATCTAAAAAATTTCGAAACCCAATGACTTCTGCTAACATTTTAGGTAAATGATAAAAAGAAACATATTTCATAAGATATTCAAAAAATTTTAAAAAGGGTTCTACCAAAAAAAACAAATTAGAATACAAAGAAGGCCCATGATCAATTCCAGACCAAAAACGTTCAATATCACCTTTTACAGTTTGAAAACTTTGAAGAGAAAAATAATCAGAAAACACTTCACTAATATTCCGATAAGTTGAAACAAAAAAACATCCTTCCACATTTACTGCATCAACCAAACGACCATTCATAGATACCAAAAACTGCTGTTCCCCTAAAAGAAGATGTGTCATCTCATGCCAAACCATATTTAACATCGAAAAAAGAGAAACATAAATTTGTCGTTCTTGACGATCATTATAATGAATAGAAGCTATAGCTTTTGACTTATTCCGCAAATAATACTCTTCCTTTTTCCGATCTAAAAAAGAAAGTTTTTGATAACTCTTAACAACTTTTGAAATATTTAAACCTTCCAAAAGATCTACTAATTTTAAATTTCTTTGACACTTTTCAATTTGAATTAACAATTGCCTAATTTCAGAATCTTTTAAAATACTTTGTACACCTCTTAAAAAATCCTGCTCCATAAGTGGAAGGGAATGAAAAAAATTTCTTCGTTCTTGATCATTCCACTTTTTATAACAAAATAAAGGACTTTGATAAAAACTATAAAGTGAAAATGTTGCTAAAAAAGAACATCCGAAAAGATAATAAAGAGAAAAATTTTGAATAAGAAAATGAAACGTATTATAAGTAGATACTGAATGAATAGGAATTTGAAAATGAGTTAAAATTTTTTCTAAAAAAGAAATCTTCAAAACTTGTATTTTATAATAATAATTATTATGCAATTTCACTTTAACCTCTTTATCTGGATGATAAACATGAAATTGATATTTCTTCTTTAAACGTTCTATTATATCTTTTTCATAAATTTCACCAAAATAAGAAATAAAAGATTTTTCAAGTAGACAACTATCTAACAAACATTTTAAATGCTTAAAATATCTATACGATTCCCATTCTAATAACATAAAAATTCTCCTTAGACAAAGAAAGATTATAACAATAGAAAGAAAAAATAGCAATCATTATTTCATTGCTATTATGGCATCTTGCAAAGTTTCTACCGAAACAATTTGAATTTCCAAATCATTTTCTTTTTTCACTTCCATAGCTTCTTCATAATTTTCAGCTGGAACCAAAAACAAATCAGCTTTTTTCTTTTCTGCCCCAAGAAGCTTATATTTTACCCCACCAATTTTTCCAACCACTCCATTTTCATCAATAGTTCCAGTTCCTATCACATGTTTTCCATTCGTAATATCCTCTTTCACAATAGCATTATAAATAGAAAGAGCCATCATAAGTCCCCCACTCGGACCAGATTCACTACTCTTCGAATTAATTACTACTGAAGGATCTGTATCAAATTCATAAGTAGTAGAAAGAGAAATCCCAACCTTCAAACCATCTTCTGTTGGATAAACACGAGCAGTTTTCACCATTTCTTCTCCATTACGTAAAATCAAAAAAGACACTTCATCTCCTTCATGTAATGAACTTACTACTTGTTTCACATCTTCCAAATCATCAATTTCCTTATCATTCATTTTCAAAAGAACATCAAAAAGCTTTAAATCAGTAGAAGCTTCATCACTAATATAAACAATATGATTCGTTTTCGAACGAATACTAACAGGCTTCCCCGCCAGAGAAAAAGCCGCTAAAATAGCATGATTCTGTGCTTGCATCATCGAAATACGATCCGACAAAATCATTTCATCCAAAGATTCATTATCTGGTTTAATATTCTCAGTAGGTACCAAATCCCAATTTGGCATAACATAAGAAAACAAAGCAAACGGAATAGTCCCTTTCATCATTGAAACATAAGCCATTGATAAACTTCCCTTCGATTCATATCCCCCTTCCACTTCAATACGACTTGATAAATCAATGGATCCTCCTGGAGTATAAATAACATAAGGAATTTCAAAAGTAAATAAAAAAACAATCACAATAATAGAAAGTAAAAAAAACAAATTTTCGCGAATGAATGTTTTCAACTTTTCATAATATTTATTAAGTAGATTCAAAAATATCACCTTAAAACATTATATCAAAAAAAGAGGAAATTATGAACAAAGAGAAAAAAAATATTATAATCTTAATAATGATCTTAACGTTACTTATTTTAATATTTATCAATAACATCGAAGTAAAACAAAATATAATTACAGCAACCGAAATTTGGTTAACCCAAGTATTTCCTTCACTCTTTCCAATGTTTATTTGGAGCAATATTCTAATTGCATACGAATTTCCAGAAATATTAGCAAACAAAATTGGCTTTCTCTTCACCAAAATATTTCATACCAGCTCCTATGGAGTATTTGTTTTTATCATGTCCATTTTAGCAGGAACCCCATCCAGTGCTTTTATCATAAAAAACTTAGTAGAAACAAATAAAATAAATGAAAAAGAGGCAAGTTATCTTCTTACCTTTACCTTTTTTTCAAATCCTTTATTTTTAATGAATATTCTATCTTTAATCTTTCCCCAAAATTCCATTCTTATACTAAAAATTATTCTAATTCATTATAGTTCAAATCTTATCATTGGATTTTTATTTCGTCCCAAAACCCATAAAACATTCCAAAAAATACAAAAACAAAACAAAAGAATGGACCTTGGAAATTTAATCAGTACTTCTTTAAAAAAATCGTTAGATACCTTACTACTAATTCTAGGAACCATTTGCTTTTATTTTATCATGACCACAATATTAAAAACCAACAACCAAATATTAAACATTATAATCAGTGGTTTTTTTGAATTAACACAAGGTCTTAACAAAATTATGACACTAGAAAACTTATATTTAAAAAAAATTCTAGCAATATCATTTATTTCTTTCGGAGGACTTAGTATTCATACCCAAATAAAAAGCATTATTTCAGATACAAATATCAAATACCTTCCCTTTTTAAAAGGAAGAATCCTTCATGCCATCATTGGCATTATTGCTATTACTTTTCTCTAATTAGAACAACTAGAACTATTATATCCTAAATAAGCTTTTTTTGGAAAAGAACTTTCCGTAATATCTGAACTTCTTCCGACATAAAACAAATCAATATCGTCCATAGTATTCTCTTCATAATTTGTAATAGTTACTGGTATTCGAATATGAACTGAAAAATAATCCGAACATAATCCACCTTGACAAGAACTAGATGGACTAACATATTGATACTTAATACATCTTACTTGATAAGAAGTATTACTATTATTACTTTTCATACTCCATTTTTCATCTCCATAAATAATGGATTTTCCTTCAATACGCAAACGCTTTTCACTTCCGTTCGAAAATCTAAAAAAAAGCTCTGTAAAACTGGTACTATTACTACCTTCTCTCATACCAATAAGACCTAAATTCGAAAAATCATCCATAATAGTACGAGTAATACTTGCACGGTTCAATTGATTTTCTTTGGCAAAACTTCCATATTTTGTTGTATATTGCACATCAATCAATAAATTAAACAAAAAAACCATAACCATAGAAACCAAAGAGACACTAACCACAAATTCTACCAAAGTAATTCCTTTTTTATTCACTACAAATCACCTACTTTAATAGTAGCATAATAACGCAGACATTTCGGATCATCCGAACAAAAATTCCCTTTGCCATCTTCCATAAATTCCACAATCAAACGATATCCAGGTTGCCCTTTCCCACCTAGCGTTCGCAAATAATCTCCAAGATCATTATTAACTCTAGAAAAAGTATTACAAAGACCAGCAATATTATTATCACATTCTTGTAGCACCGATAAGTCATAATAAGTCACATACAAATTAGCAATATGAAGCCGTTGACTTAAAATTTCACAAAATGTACCCTCCTTAGCATAATTATCAAAGACATCCATACTACTACAACCAAACGATATTAAAAAATTAGTATTAGAAGAAGAATAATCTTTACTTAAATTTTCAATCATACGATCCAACCGCTGACTAGTAAAATACTTTCTTAAATAATAAGTTTTATATAAATAAGATACATCATCATATAAAAGTCTCTTTTTTTCTGTAGTATTTAAAGCAATAAAACTATTATATAAGTATAATAAAGAAGTAAGTAGTACAACAATGACAACAATGGTTTCAACAAAAATAAATCCCTTTTTCTTCTTCATACTATTCACTCCTATTATCATTATAAAAAAAAATCAAACTTTTTTAAAGTCTAATTTTCAAATCCAAAAATATATGGAGAATCTATACTTCCATTTCCTTGAATAATTTTTACCGAATCTTTCAAATAAACATTTGGAAAAACAGAAAATGAATATTGTGCATGATTGTTAGAAACCCCACCTTACACAATAGTAAAAATACTACTAGCATCCTGGTAGTTAGATTTACCTTTAGGT
>CAOKLK010000022.1 GCA_948469295.1 uncultured Mycoplasmatota bacterium | reverse complement strand
AAATGCATATACTGTTGAAGAAGCAATGAATATCATTGAAGGAACTGCACGTAATATGGGAATTGCTGTTAAAGGATTGAATGATGAAGAATTAGCAGAACATGCAAAGGAAGCTCAAAAAGAAGAGCAAATGCGTGAAAAAAGAGAAGAACAATTAGCTGAAATGGAAGCAGAAGCACAAAGTGAAGTAAGTGCTGAAGTTGAAGTTATTGGAAAAAGTAACAATTCTTCTGAAGAATAATATTTTAAATAAAAATAAGTCCGCTAATAAACCACAGTTAGGAGGAAATTATGAAAAAGTTTAGTAAGAAATATGTGGAAGCTTCTAAAAAGTGTGAAAAAAATAAAGAATATACTTTAGAAGAAGCAATCAAATTAGTAAAAGAAACTTCAATTACAAAATTTGATGGATCTGTAGATTTTGCAATTAAGCTAAATGTTGATCCGAAAAAAGCTGATCAACAATTACGTGGATCTTTAGTACTTCCTAATGGTACTGGTAAGACCAAACGTATTTTAGTTATTGCCAAAGGTTCTCAAGCAGAGGAAGCAAAAGAGGCTGGAGCAGATTATGTTGGAGAAGTTGAAATGATTGATAAAATTCAAAAAGAAAATTGGTTTGATTTTGATGTCATTGTAGCAACACCAGAAATGATGCCTCATTTAGGTAAGATTGGTAAACTTTTAGGACCAAAAGGGTTAATGCCAAATCCTAAAACAAATACCGTTACTCCAAATCCTGCGAAAGCTGTTTTGGATATTCAAAAAGGTATGGTAGAGTTCCGTACAGATCAATATGGAAACATTCATGGAATTATTGGAAAAACATCTTTCGATGATAATAAGTTAAAAGAAAATATGGAATATGTTGTTTCTACAATTTCTAAACTAAAACCAGCAACTGTAAAAGGTAAATTTGTTCAATCAATTAGTTTATCTGCAACTATGGGACCTGGTGTAAAAGTTGATAAAAATTCTTTTGACATTTAATTATATTTTTCATATAATAAAAAACTAGAAAAAGCAAATCACCCAAAGACAGTAGGGAACGTAAGTTTTAATTATCCTACCGAGGGACACTTAAAACATGTTATTTTAAGCTTGTCCTTTTGGGATAAGCTTTTTTAATAAAGAAAAGGAGGAGTGAAATGGCAAGTTCTAAAATTTTAGAAGCAAAGAAAGCAACAGTTAATGAGATTTTGGAAAATATTAAATCTAGTGAAAGTGTTATCTTGTTTCAATATCAAGGGTTAACAGTTTCTGATTTAAGTGAATTACGTAGAAAATTAAGAGAAACTGATGCAACTTTTAAAATTTATAAAAATACTCTTTTAAAAAGAGCTTTAGATGAACAAAATATAAGTTTTGAAGGTTTTTTAGAAGGACCAAATGCTATTTTATTTGGAAAAAATTTATTAGAACCAATTAAGGTTATTTCTGATTTTGCCAAGGATCATAAAAAATTAGAGATTCGTGTTGGTATTATTAGTGGAAATGTTGCAGATTTAGCAACAATTCAAGATTATGCTAGTATTCCATCTTATGAAGGATTACTTACTATGCTTTGTCGTGGTATGATGGAACACGTTAATAAGCTTGCAATTGGATTAAACCAATATGCGGAAAATTTAGAAAAATAGAAGGAGAGAAGAAAAATGGCTAAATTAAGTAAAGAAGATTTTATTAGTGCTTTAAAAGAAATGACTATTCTTGAAGTAAAAGAATTAGTTGATGCAATGAAAGAAGAATTTGGAGTAAATCCAGATGCTGTAGCAGTAGCTGCTGCACCAGCTGCTGGAGCAGAAGAATCTAATGCTGCTAAAACTATCGTTTTGAAAAATGCTGGAGGAAATAAAATTGCAGTTATTAAATTATTAAAAGAAATTACAGGTTTAGGACTTGTTGAAGCAAAAGCATTAGCTGATAATGGAGGAAATGTTAAAGAAAACGTACCTGCTGATGAAGCTAATCAAATTAAAGCACAATTAGAAGAAGCTGGAGCAGAAATCGAATTAGCTTAAGTTTCTTATTTAAACTAAGTATTTTTACTTAGTTTTTTTGTTAATTAAAACTTGCGGATCAATTTTAAATTCGTTATAATACTTTTATTGGAGGATGACATGAAGAGTAGTGATATGTTGAAGATGGGTTTAAAAATTTTAGTTCTTATTTTGATAATTTTTTGGATAGGAATTGTTATAGTGGATTATTTGAATGCCAAAAATAGTCGTGATGGAAGTTTTTGTTGGAGTGAAGAAGTTAAGGTATATGATAAGAGTGGAAATGTACAAAAAACTTATAACATGCAAGAATTTTCTCAATTGTCTGATGAGGAAAAGAAAGATTTATATTATACTTATGTTTGTAAAGGATTAGGATATAAAATTTATCGTTATCATCGAGAATTCAATGCAATTGAGTTTGGACCATTCTTTATTTCTGAAAGACAGAATGCGAATTAGTATTTTTACAGGGAGGTTTTCAAATGAAATTAAATAAACATGGTTGGAGTATGAAAGAAATGATTATTTTTTGCTCTATCCTTTTTGTTTTTTTGTTGATTTCTGTTTTTTATATTATGCGACTTTATAGTGGTCTTGAAAAAACAGGAAAAATTAATACTGATAAAAATTCTAGTGAGACCAAGACAGAAGAGACTGGGTATTCGTATTCTGAAATTGAGGAGAATGTTTTACAAGCTTCTTTTGATTTATACAATGAAGAATATGGGAATTTGGAATCTGTGAAAATTACAACGGATCGTCTTCGAAGAAAAGGTTATTTGACTTCCAAAGATTTAAAGTCAATTTATGATAAATCTTTTTGTAGTGGATATGTAAATTTTGTAGAAGGTGATCCAAGTGTTTTTATTAAATGTAAGAGTTATGAAACGGATGGATATGAGGATTAAGTATGGATTTAAAACAAATGAAACGAATTAGTATAATTTGGGGTGTTCTTTTATTATTGATTGTGATTGGACTTACCATAGTAGGTTTTGTTTATAAAAGTAAAGCTTCTTCTTATAAACAATTAGAAAATGATTTGGTATCTGTTACAGAAAAATATGTGGAAGCGAAGTTTTTATATCCTTCTGAAAATCAAAGTATTAATATTTATTTGAGTGAATTACAAGAAGATGGATATATAGAATCTTTAAAAAAAGATAATGATGAATGTGATGGATATGTTAAACTTTATCATGATGGTTTTGCTTATCAGTTTAAAGGATATATCACTTGTCCAAAATATACTACCCAAGGGTATGAAAAATTAGGAAGATAATTTGATTGATTATCTTTTTTCTTGGTGTAAAGAAAGGGGGTTTCCACTTTTAAAAAAATTTATAACACTATATAATGTCATAAAGTACAAAGTGTATTCTTTGAATTGAGAGAAAGTGTGAATTTATGGAAAAGCAAAAGATATTGATTACTTTAGGGTGTGTTATTGGCTTGTTATTTGTAATAGGAATCAGTTATGCGTATTGGAGTTTAACTTTTACACAAAATGAGAATAATGTTGTGATGACAATGAAATCGAAAATCTAAATTTTTTGGATACGATTAATGTTTCTAATATGGCAAATATGTTTTATAATTGTACCAATTTAACTAATATAGATGTCAGTCATTTTGATACAAGTAATGTAACCAATATGTATGGATTGTTTCTTGGATGTTCTTCATTAACCTCTTTAGATGTAAGTAGTTTTGATACGAGTAATGTAACCAATATGTATGGATTGTTTCTTGAGTGTCGATCATTAATCAACTTAGATTTGAGTAATTTTGATACTAGTAATGTGATTGATATGGGAGGAATGTTTGATTGTCCCTCTTTAGTAAATTTGGATTTAAGTAGTTTTGATACAAGCAATGTAACAAATATGCGGGCAATGTTTTATGGATGTATCTCTTTAGTAAATTTAAATGTAAGTAGTTTTAATACAAGTAAGGTAACCAATATGGGTGAAATGTTTTACTTTTGTGAGAATCTTGAGAATTTAAATTTGGGTATATTTAATGTTACCAAAGTAAGTAATTCTGGAGAGATTTTTAGTGGCCTTTCAAATACAGCAATTGTGAAAGTACGCAGTGAAGATACGAAAAATTGGGTATTAAGTCAAAATGCGGATTTGAATGTTGTGGTAGAAGCATAAAATGAATTTAGAATTTTATTAACAAGTATAGAAATATATTTGTTTTTTTTTCTTTAAAAATGCAATATTTTTTAAAATATATAGATAAATTTGAAATGTTATGATAGAATTTGGTTATTATAGGCTTAGTCATTTGAGGAGGGGTAATTTATGTTTCATTTTAAGATTCATAAAAAATATGTATTAGTTTTATTGATTGGTGTATTTCTTGTGATTGGTTTTTTATCGGTTCCTAAATTTTTTCAAGTTCAAGAAGAAAACCTACCAGAAGCCAATGATTCGGTTATAAGTGATGAAACCATTTATAATCCTGTTGCTGTTTCAGAAGCAGAAAATTTAGAACAAATTGTACAAGGTTTATGTGATGGTGTTACTATTTTAGAAAATGAAGAACGAATTTGTAAATCGAAAGAGGAATATAAACAAAAAATGATAGGATATAGTTATGAATCGGAAGATGTTGTACTTTATATTAATACGGTAAAAGTTATGGATCAATCAGTTTATAATTTAGATGGTGAAATGCTTGGTAATTATAGTGAAGATTATTTGAGTGAGATTTTAGAGAAGGGAACAACTTATTTATATCGTTTTAAAAAAGTAAAAGATTCTTTTGAATTTCAAACAGTTCAAAGAATGGTTGTATAAAAAATTTGAGGTAAATTCAAATTTTTTTTAATATTGAAAATAATATGAAGATTATGGTAAAAATTATATTATAAAATAGAAAATATATCATACTAGTTTTTAAGAAAAATTTTTAATATTTATGAAATGTTTTCTATAATAGTTTGAAATAAGTTTTTTAAAGCTTTTTTCTGTTTTAAAGAAATGTGTTTATTTATATGTGATAGTGTTATAAAACGAGATGTTTCTTTTTTTTGTTGATAAAATTTATGATGAATATAAGGTAATTTATAAATAGAGGTGTAGTATGAAAAAGAAGTATTATCTTAGTTTATTAATTATTGTAGTTTTAATGATAGTAACAGGAATGAGTTATGCCTTATGGGTAGTGGTATTTGAACAAAGTGGTGAAAATGATATTCAATCAGGTTGTTTTCGAATGAATTTTGAAGAACAAACATCAGGAATTGGTATTGAAGAAGCTACTCCATTAAGTGATAAAGAAGGAATGCAGTTAAAACCATATACATTTACTATTACAAATGTTTGTGGAGATATTGCAAGTTATCAGGTCAATTTAGAAAGCTTAAATTTAGAACAGAAACATTTACCATATCAATATATCAAAGTCGAGTTAAATCAAAATACACCCCTTGTGCTTAACAAATATAAAAAAGTGGAAACGACATTAGAAAATGATAAAGATTCTTATAAATTAATCAGTGGAAGTTTAAGAGAAAATGAAAGTGTAAGTTATGATTTAAGAATCTGGTTAGATGAAGAAATGCCATATAATGATGAAACAAGTGAAGCAAGTTTTTTATCTAAAGTAACTGTAATTGCATCTACGACAACTGAGGAAAATATTGAAAATGAAATTAATGGAGGAAATGTAAGTAATACCGAAGATTACAATGTAACAGAAGAAGAGATTACTTTAGAAGTAAGTAGTGAAAAAGGAATGTTACAAGGATATTATGTTTCTCAAAAAGAAATGAGTAAAGAGGAATTAGATCAAATTAGTAATTGGGAAATGATTGTACCAGAAACCAAAGAATTAGAACTATCTTTAACATTTACGGAAAAAGGAATCTATTATGTTTATTTTCGAGATGAATATGGAAGTTATTATGAAAGAATAGTAGAAGTAATCAAGGTAGATAAAGAAGGACCAGAAATTAAAGAAATTACTAGTGATAGTGAATGGAGTACCAAAAGTGAAATCAGAATTCAAGTAATTGATGATCAATCGGGAATTATTGGATATCAAGTAACGAAAGAAAGAGAAGAACCAAGTGAGTTTATAGAAGTTAGTAAAAGTCAAGAAGAACAAATATTAACCTATGAAGTAAAAGAGAATGGAATCTATTATGTATGGGTCAAAGATTTTTTAGGAAATATTAGTTCAAAAAGTATAGAAATACGAAATATAGATGATTTAAAACCAAGATCAGAATTTGTTTTAGGAAGTAATACAGCAGGAAATAATAATTGGTATAAAAGTTTAAGTGTAAAGGTTCAAACAAGCGATGAAGGAATGGGAGTGAGAAGTGCAAAATATTGTATTACAACAGGAAGTAGTTGTATTCCAAATATCGATGCGAATCTTAGTAATAATGAATATAGTGTAGGATTAGAAAGTAATGCCAATGCTCAAAGAGTATGTAGTATTGTAACAGATCAAGCTGGAAATGAAAGTGATATAGAATGTAGTAATGCATATTTGGTAGATGGAGTAGTGGGAAGTTCTAGTTTTAGTATTCAAAGTCAAACAGCAGGAAATAGTGGATGGTATCAAGCTTTGACATTAAAGGTTAGTTTAAGTGATATACATAGTGGAGTATCTAGTGCAAAATATTGTGTTACAACAGGAAGTAGTTGTACTCCAAATGTTAATGCAAGTATTAGTAATAATGCTTATTCAGTCACATTAGGAAGTAATGCCAGTGCCCAAAGAGTATGTAGTATCGTAACAGATCAAGCAGGAAATACAAGTGTTACACAATGTAGTGGAGCATATTCGGTTGATACAGTAAATCCAGTGGCAAAAATAACGGCAAGTGTTTCAGGAAATAGTATCACAGTAAGTGGAGCAAGTAGTAGTGATGCAGATAGTAAGATCGCAAGTTATCAATATAGTAAAGATGGAACCAATTATAGTTCATCAACATCATCCACCTTTAATTTTACTGGATTAAATGATGGAAGTTATACGGTATATGTAAAGGTAGTAGATAAATCAGGAAGAGTAAGTTCTCCCGTAAGTACAAGTGTTGATGTAGCATATGTAAATGTCTATGTCTCAAGTAGTGGAAATGATAGTACTGGATTTGGATCATCAACCAAACCATTTGCAACTCTATCCAAAGCATATAGTAGGGTGAAGAGTGGCGGAACAATTTTATTACTTTCTAATATAACCCAAAGTTCTACAGCAGGTTTTAGTACTGCGAATAAAAGTGTGACTTTAAAGAGTAATGGAAGTAGTGTTTATTCTGTAATAAAAGCGAGCAATTTAACTACTCCAATAATTTCAGTGAATAATACCAATACCTTAACCACAACAAATATTACTTTTAATGGGAATAATGTCGCTTCTATTGCTCCTGTAATATCCGTAGAAGGAAGTTCTGTAATGTATTTAAATAGCGGTTCAACCATTCGTGGAGGAAAAAATAGTACAGAATTTTCAGGAGGAGGAATTAGTGTTATTCGAGCAACCCTTCATATGAATGGTGCAACAGTGACTGCAAATATAACTAATAATCAAGGTGGAGGAATCTATTTAGATAAGTCTACATTCAATTTAAATAGTGGAACAATTAGTAATAATTCTCTTACAGCAACTGATAGTGGTGGCTCAGGAGGAGGAATTTTTCACTGGGGTGGTACATTTAATATGAAAGGTGGAACTGTTAGTGGTAATTCTGCACCTTTTGGAGCTGGAATTTATAGTGGAAATAATGGTGTTTTTAATTTATCTACTGGAACAATTCAAAATAATACTGCATCTAAGTGTGGAGGAGGAATTTATTTAACAGGGGCTAATTTTATTATGACAGGTGGTATAATAACTGGGAATAAAGCTGTAACCAATAGTGGAGGAGGAATTGCGATAACAAATTCTGCGACTGCTAAATTAAATGGAGGATCAGTTACAAGTAATACTGCAGCATCTGGCTTTAAAGGAGGAGTAGCTGCTTGGAGTAACGGAACTTATACAGTAGGTGGTACTACAATATCTGGAAATAGTCCTTCAAATACTTAACTTATATTTGTAAATGATTGTTGCTTTGTTAGTATTTACAGCCAAAATGGAAGATAACTAAACATATCTTCTATTTTAA
>CAOKLK010000021.1 GCA_948469295.1 uncultured Mycoplasmatota bacterium | reverse complement strand
CATATTGTTGGTGTGCCATTTAAGGCTGGAATGAAATATGGAATAGAAAAATTCTAAGAATAAAGAAGATAGTTCAAAAAATTAAAAAAGAAATTCTAATTCAAATTACAAAAGTGATATTTTATGTCTTTCTTGTAAGTTTAAGCATAGAACTATTCCATCCATTTAAAGGGAGGTCATCTGATATAATAGGTATAATAACGAATGTAATGAGTGGAATGATTGGATATGTAATATATTGATTCAAACCATTATCAACTAAAATATTAAATTATATAGGATATAGATATTTAAAATGAAAATCAATAATAGGTATTAGCAGTAAACAAAACTAAAAAAAAATCATAAAATAAAAACGAAAAAGAAAACAAAAACTTGGAAAGTATTTTTCAAAATAGTATTGAAAAAAAACATTTTTTTTACTAAGATATATAAAAGAAATTTGATTTAGATGTGGGGATTAGATTATGAAAAAAATAGTGATCAACATTATGATGTTTTTAGCACTTAGTATAGTTTTTATGCAACCAGTAAGTGCACAAGCACAATTAGAAACAAAATTAACTTCAAACGCCATAGAATTAAGAGCTGGTGATACAGTGGAGGTTTCACTATCATTTGATAATTTTAATGACATAAAAAAAGGCGTGAATGCTTACAAAGGTGCTATTATTTATGATAAAAATATTTTTGAAGAGATCGTTGAAAGCAATTTTGAATGCCAAAATAATTGGGAAGAATTAAAATACAATCCTGCAAATGGAGAAATTGTGGCAATTCGAAAAGTAGGAACCTTAGTAGCAGAAAATGTCGTAAAAATTACTTTAAAAGTAAAAAATGACATCGAAGCAACGACCACTACAATCCAAATGAAAGAGATGACTACTTCTGAGGGAAAAGAAGACATTTATTTAAAAGATGCAGAATTATCTTTAAACATTATTAAAGATCAAGAAGTAATTCCATCCACTCCAAATATTCCTGGTAGTCCAAATCAAGGAACAAATACCAATCATCCAACAAAACCTGGTAATCCAGAAAATAATAATCCCACAGAAATATTACCAATTGATCCAAGTAATCCTGATATAGGAAACGATAATAACAACAATAATGAAGAAAAACCACCAGTTACCAATCCAACAGAGAAAGATGAAACAAAAGAAGAAGAAAAAATTAAAAAAACAAATAAAGTATATATATGGATTCTTTTATTCATCTTAATTCAATTAATTATCATCATCATATTATATTTAAAACATCGAGATAAAGACCAAAAACAAAATATCAATATATCTTTGTGGTTACTAGGAATAATCATAACAGAATTTATCGGAACAACTTGTGTATTTGCATATAGTTTTGCTCTAAAAGGAGAATTAAATGGAGATTCTCAAATAAACTATGCAGATGTCAGTTTATTAGAACTACATTTAATTGATCTAAAAAAATTAGCAGACGACAAATTAGAAAATGCCGATATGAATAGCGATGGAAAAATAACTGTAACAGATTTAAGCCTTTTAATTCAAAAATTAGAAGATACCCTAGACTATGAAGTTGTTATTACAAATATAGAATCAGAAAATTTACATCCAAACAAAAATCAAGATATTATAATTAAATTTAATGGAGATATCAGTTTCGGTGCCAACATAAAAAAAGTCACTATGAATGGAATAGAATATGATGTAGAAAAGTCTCCAAATACAGCAGATTATACTTTTACCATAAACGTTGGACCAGATGCTGGTATGAAAGAATACAAAATAACAGAAGTTCTATTAGATAATGACAAAAAAATAAAAATAGATGCTACATTTCAAATCGATATATTAAAAGATAAACCATATATCCAAAATTATAGAGTAGAAGAAAATAAAGATGATTCAAAATTAATCCTTCTATTTGATGTAATTGATCCAAACGATAGTATGGATACTGGATATTTAGAAATATATAAAGAGGAACAAAATTCAGAGTTAAAGGAAAATGTTGTCAAAGGAGAAAATAGAATCGAAATTTCAGTAGAAGAACAACAAGAATACAAAGCATATATTATCTTAAATTATAATTTAAGTAATGAAGAAGAAAATGAAAGCTACAAAGGAGTAGAATCTTACGAAAAAGATTTACAATTACTAATTGATTACATTTTCACATTTACAAACATAAAAACTTTGAAAGAAGATCAAGAAACCACGGAATTTAACAAAGAAGATCAAGTAAAAATCATCTTTGAAAGTACCAATTCTACAAAACATGTTCCAGCTTTTGTGAAAATTGGAGACAAAGAATATGAAGTAACACAAGAAGGAAATCAATTTGCTATCATCTTAGATCCATTGGAAAATTTAGGAAGCAATACCATTCAAATTGATGAAGTTACTTTAACAAACGGCAAAAAATTTGAATTAACAGAAAATAATACAATCACAATAAATGTAAACAAAAGAAAGCCAAATATTAAAGATTTTTCAACAACAGAATTTACAGAAACAAATAGTTTAAAAGTAATGTTCCATGTAGAAGATCCAGAAAACACTTTAAAAGAAATAAATATTATCCTAATGGATCAAAATGATCAAGAGCTAGATCGAGCAAAAATCAATAAAGATGAAATCAAAGAAGATGGAACAATATTTAAATTATTAAATACAGAAATAACTTCTCAATATAAAGTAAAAGTACTAATAAGTTATAATTTAACTGAAGAAAATGCGGTAGAAGATGAACTTGCAATTGAAGAAGTTGTCAAAGCAGATCCAAGAGTTTCCATTAAAAATATTACTCCAAGTCAAAAATACATAGAAAAAGGTGGAGTATTAAAACTAACTTATGAATTAGAAACAAACAAAACCGAAGATATTACAAGAATTCTTGTTAATAACACCAATTGTATTGCTGTAAAATTAGAAAATGGAAATTATGAAGTCACATTAAATGTTAGTAAGAATAGTGGATTATATCCAATTACCACTACGAAATTCACCTATAGCGATGGAACCGTTGCAACTACTGAACAAACCACTAATGTAGAAGTACTAAAAAATAAACCATCCATTACAAACTTTAAACAAACAGATCTAATTGACACCAATGAAGTAACCATTACATTTGATTTAAAAGATGATGAAAATAGTTTCATAAGTGGAAAAGCCATATTAACATTAGATGGAAATAGCATGGAAAAAGATATTAATAAAGATCATAATGAAATAACATTCCAAGTAGAACCATCTAGAAAATATAAATTAGAAGTGAAAGCAACCTATGATCTAGATAACAATGCCTTACCAGATATGCCAGAAGAAGAAAATAGAATAGTAGATAGTATTTTAACTACAAAAGAAATTGAATTAATTAAAGATTATGAACTGAATATTAGCAATATAAAAACCTACAACCAAGAAGGAGAAACAAAATATTTTGGAAAATCAGAACCAATTCAAATAAGCTTTGAAAGTACAAATGCTACCAACTTTGAACCAGTAACAGCTATCATTAATGGAAATACATATCCATTAACCAAAAAAGACAATGCTTATTATTTAACGATTACAAATGATCGAACTGCGGGAGTAAAAACAGCAACGATTGAAAAAATAATTTTGAATAATTCCAAAGAAATCATTCTAACCGAAAATAATGAAATTAAAGTAACTGTTTTAAAAGACAAACCTACTGTGGAAGAATTTGGTTATAAAGAAAATATGGATGCAACAATATCTGCTACATTCAAAGTGATGGACGAAGAAGAAACTATTACCAATGGGAAAGTTCAAATTTTAAACAATGGAACAGTAGTAAAAGAACAAGCATTAGAAAAAAATCTAAACACAATTAATTTTCAACCAGAAGAAAATCAAAATTACATAATCAAAGTAATTGCAGATTACGACCTAGATATGAATGTATTAGAAGAAGATGCGAATGAATTTAAAGATGTAATATTATTAGAAAGCGAAATTTCACTGGGAGCTAGAAAATTTGAGATGAAAGATATCATTAGAACTTCCATTTATAAACAAACATCAAATGGAGTAACTGAAGTTAAAAATCTAAGTGAAAGTGATTTAACCAATCTAAATAATTACATTGCCAAAGTTTACATGAAAGAAATGCCAACGTTCTACACTACAATTACAGGTTATAGAATTGAAAATAATAAATTAAAATTATCATTAGCTTACAATAATATAGTTCAATATACGGAAGAAAATAAACAAGATAAATTGGAAATAGAATTTGGAGACATGGTAGATGGTGTTGCCCAAAATATTACATTAGAAGGGTTAATTAAGGATATAGAAGCAAATCCTACAGGGACCTTTACCTTGACAAAAGATTATGATGCTTCAATCATTACAACCAACACCAATACATTAATTTCATCTACATTTATGGGGACAATAAATGGAAATGGATACAAAATTTATAATTTATCAAAACCCTTATTTGAATCCATAGAATCCGCTACTATTGAAAATCTTGTATTAGAAAGTCCAAAATTATCAGGAGTAAATAGTAGAGGAAGCGTAACAAATACTGCCACAAATTCTCAAATTCGAAACGTTCACGTGAAAGATTTAACAATGATCACTGGAATAAATAGAACTGGAGGATTAGTTGGAGAAGCAACATCTACAACTATCGAACAATGTAGTGTCACCAATTTTCAAATCACAACATCATTACATATCAGAGTTGGTGGAATTATTGGAAATATGACGGGTGGAACTATTAAAAACTGTTATGTAGAAGGAGAAATAAAATCAACCCAAAACAAAGATGGTAATGGAATCAGTGGAATTTTAGGAACCTCAGAAGGAACAGAAGTGATTCCAGTTGAAAATTGTATTACCAAAGTCCAATATATAAATAACGTGAGTGCAAGATTAAATGGTGATATAGTTGGACTTGCTTTAAACAACTCAACCACTTTAAAAAATAATGTCAGTTTATCCACTGGAACAAACTTTTATCATGTACATGGTTCTACGATTCATCAAACATCTACAAACAATTATGAATTAACCGAATCAGAATTAACATCGAATGCATCTGGAAACATAGTAAAACAAATTTCAAAAGATGAAATTAACAAAGAATTTTTCCAAAACAATGCTCAATTTGATGAAAATATATGGGATCTTTCAAATGTTTCTTACGAACATCCTCCAAGACTAAAAACAATGAAAGATAATGAAGAAACAAACGAAGAAGAAACAAAACCAGAAAATAACAAATTGTATATTCCAGATTATAATCGTATTAAAAACATCAATGGTTATACAAAAGAAAAAGATATTTTATATCATAATATTAATAAATTAATGCCATTTTATGACGCAAAATTCTTAATTGAAGATGGGTTGAAAATTTCTAATAATCATGATTTAAATACCAAAATAGTGAAACATATTCTGCCATATAGTAATGGAAAATTAGTTACTTATCTAAACTCACAAAATAATATGAATTTAACTAAAATTAAAGTTGTATTTGAAGACTTCTCAGTAAGAGAATTTAACGTAACATTTAAAGAATTAAATCAAAGTATAGCAATTTATACAATCGAAGATTTAGATTTAGAATATGCATTTAACAATTATGTCATCAAAGAAAATGCAGCAATTGTAGAAACTGTTAAAAATTACATTAATAATATAGACTATACTAGCGTTCTAGATCCATTAACAACTGCAGGAGATAGTAGACTATATCGTGACCACTTCAATGAAATGATGAAACCATTAGCAGAAGTAATAGCTCTTCAATTATTACAAAACGATGGTAATAGCATTTTAAATTTAGATCACGAAATATTAAATAACAAAATTAAACAAGAATTAATAGATAGTGGTAGATTAAATAAAATTTTATATGCTTATAACTATTATCATAGATGGTATCATTTTGAAATTGGTGGAGCTAAAGTATCAGATATATTATTATTTGAAGGAAAAATGTACAAAGACTCTATGACGATCGACAATTTAACTGAAGAAGTATTAACAGGAAATCTAGGGACAAATGCAACACATACATTCTTTGCAAACAGCTTAAGTAAATATACAGGAAGTTCTGCTTTAACCTATTATCTAGATGGAGTAATAAGAAATATTGGTGGATATGAAGATATCAATGATTGGTTTACAGAACATTTCTCTTCCATCGGAATTTTATCTGAAATACCAGTTGAAAATCATCCAGAAGTAAAATACCGTGCATGGGATAGATTAAAAGGGTTTCCTAACTTTATCCTTCCTTTATCTACATTACCAAAATATGCAGGATATATTATCTCTGGACCAGCACAATTCCAAGTTGGAGCACAAAGAGTCTATATTGCTGATCCAACAACACCATCTGGACAAAATACTGTAAGAAATCATGTAAAGAATCATTCAGCTTTGATTAAAAGACAATTTGATACGATGGCTGGGTCTTTCCATGTAGAAAGTTGGAACAGTTTTACGATTATGGTTTATGATACGGTAAAAACGATTACAGGGTACAAAACGTCTTATTTCCCAGGAACAAATATTCCGATAGGAACAACACCGATAACTACTCAAAATAGAGCAGGAAGTACTACAGAACCATTCCATAAAAACTTTAACGAAGCGGTAGGAGCATGGCAATACGGTTCTGCAGCAGGAGTTGGTAATACTGCAGGATTCTTATGGTTTATTGCAAGACCAGGACTAACAAACTACGATACTTGGACCCATGAATTTGAACATGCCCTTTACGATAAAATCATGTTGTTTAGAAAAGGGGCAAGATTACAACTAGAAACATATACAGAAGGAAATGTTCAACAAAATGAAACTTGGAGTAACAATAATATTAGTGGTTATGATGTCGGACCATATTACTTCAATTTTGCCTTTACCTTAGGAAAAGAAAGTATGGCAACCCAAAATTTAACACCAGAAAGAATCAATACGAGAGAAAAGCTAGAAAACTATTTTAAAGGTCAATTTGATGCTTTAGAACTTCTAGATTACGTATCCGCAAAAGCATTCATTCAATTAACTCCAGAAGAACAAGCAAAAATTGCAACAAGAATGAATACATCGGCTGGATGGAGTACATGGGGTACTATTACGAAAGAACAAGCAGCAACTATGAACTTAACAACATTAGAGTCCCTTTATGATAATCGAATTATGTTAAGACCAAACAATGCTTGGGGAGTTAGTGTACGAGGTCTTGTACCAATTAATAGTATTGGAGCAAACGATTATGGTTACGAATCAATATGGGTAACTCGTTGGTATATGGGGCACTATGACAATGGATATGCCGATGCATTCTCAAATAAGAAAAATATGTTTGAAATGTTAGGTTATGCAGGAGTCGATGGTTATGTAATATTTGGAAGCAAATTAAGTAGTTCAGACTTAGATGCCATTCAAAAAATAACCCTAGCAAAAACAGGAACCGCCATGAATTGGAAAGAATATCGCATGAGTCGATATGCGGAAATTGAAAGTAAAAAAGATAATAAATATGTAAATATTGATTTAATGATTGAACAATTTGTAAATGCCCTACGAAGCGATGCCACAACTGGAAATCGAAACATTACCGCTGGAACAAATCTTCGTAAAATTTATTATCATTATTTAAAAAGAGTAACCAATGATTTTATTGATGATCCACTCGGAACAACAATAGAGGTAAAACATATTAAAACAGCAGAAGAATTAGTACAAAAATTGGATGCAGAACCTTATGGATATTATGTTCTAGATAATGATATTGATTTCAGCCAGATGACCAGAAATGTAACCAAAACATTTATGGGAAAATTAGATGGAAATGGTCATAAATAATTGGTAATACGATCCCTATTTTCCAAAAAATTAGATATGTTTACGTAAAAGATTTAATATTAGAAGGAACAAACATTCCAAAAACTCAAACCACTGCTGGAGCATTAGCATTAAGAACGGAATACAGTGTTTTAGAAAATATTACAGCCAATAAACTTCAATTAAATTTTGGGGGACGAAATGACATTAGTCTAATTGGTGGAGTAAATAGCATGATTATTAGTAATAATATTCAAGTAGAAACGTTAAAACATAAAATCACAAGTATTCAAGATATCAACAAATTTACGGAAGATCCAGGAGGACTGTTCGAAATTGAAAGTGATATAA
>CAOKLK010000020.1 GCA_948469295.1 uncultured Mycoplasmatota bacterium | reverse complement strand
AAAAGTGAATCTTTGGATTCTGAAACTGTTGTTTCAAAAGAAGTATTGGATACAGAATCTTTGGATTTGAGAAAGATTGTGGAAACAATTGATGAGAAACCAGAACCAATTATTGATATGACACTGTATGAAGCTGAGCAAGAAGAAAAAGCTATTATTAGTTATGATGAATTGATTCAGTCGAGTAAGTGTCAACCACTTCAATATGATGAGGAGAAACTAATTGATAATGAAGTATGTGTGAAAAAAATTAGTTTGAGTGATTTACCGAAACCAATTTCTTCCGTACAAAGTGATTGTAAAGTATCTCCTGTTCAATTAATGAAATATGATCGTGAAGAAGCTTTTTTAAAGGCATTGAAACAATTGAATGAACTTTTGAATTAGTTGAGTTAGAATTAAAACATTTTGATTCTTTTTTTGTTTTTTATGATAAAAGTTTGCTATATTTCTGGAGGTTTGATAAAATATTCTGTATCCTTTGAATCAAACTTTTTGAGGAAAGATAATAGAAAATGAGATGGAGTTATGACTTTTTATATTAAAACTTTGGGGTGTAAGGTGAATCTTTATGAAAGTGAAATTATGCGAGAAAAGATGGAAGAAGCAGGATTTCTTTTTTCGTCTGTTCATCCCGATATTATGATTATCAATACTTGTTCTGTAACCAATGTAGCTGATAAAAAATCGCAGAAAATGGTCCGACACGTCAAACGAAATGATCCAAATACTATTTTGGTGGTTGCTGGTTGTAGTAGTGAAAACAAAGAAGAAATTTATCAGCAGCTGGATATTGATATTTTGCTTGGAAATAAGGATAAGAGTCAAATTGTTGATCTAATTACTACTTATTTAAAAGAACACCAGAAAATAGTACGTTTTTATCATACTCGTCGTCTTCCTTTTGAAGATATGAGTGTGAATCGGTTTCGGACACATACTCGAGCATTTTTAAAAATTCAGGATGGTTGTGATAATTTTTGTAGTTATTGTATTATTCCTTTTGTTCGTGGTTCTATTCGATTTAAAGATTTTCAGAAGGCACTTTCTGAAGTTCAAAATTTGGTGAATCATGGACATAAAGAGATTGTTTTGACAGGAATTCATACAGGAAGTTATGGGATGGGAACTGACTATGATTTATCTAGTCTTTTACATGAAATGAGTAAAATTGATGGCTTGGAGCGAATTCGAATTTCTTCGATTGAAATTACGGACTTGAATGAAAGATTTTTAGAGGAGTTTTCCAATAATCCAAAAATATGTTCTCATTTTCATATTCCTCTTCAAGCGGGAAGTGATGAAATATTACAAAAGATGAATCGAAAATATGATTTAAATTTTTTTGAACAGAAATTAAAGCAAATTCGTGAGATTTGTAAAGATGTTAATATTACTACGGATGTTATTGTTGGACATCCTTATGAAACAGAAGAATTGTTTTTGAAAACCTTAGATACTGTTAAAAGGTTTGGATTTAGTAAAATTCATGCATTTCCTTATTCTGTTCGGGAAGGAACGGTTGCAGCACGGATGGACTCTCAAGTATCTGAGGAAGAAAAAAAGATGAGAAATCGAAGATTGATTCAAGTTTCTGATCAGTTGGAACATGAATATGCGATTCAATTTCTTAATCATGAAATGGATGTGTTAATTGAAAAAGTGGAAGAGGATTTTTCGATTGGACATACTTCCAATTATTTGACTGTGCGAATTTCCAAGAAATTAGAAGTAGGGATGATTTATTCTGTAAGAATGAAAGAAGTTTATGAAAATCAATTATTAGGTGTATTAAAGGAGGAAGTATGATGATTTTTATACAGGAATATCCGGGGTTGTTGTTACAAAAGTTAGATGAAATTAAGCAAAAAATTGTAAGTCAGGAATTGCTTGCGAAAGAGGAGTTAATTCTTTCGAATCAATATCATCAAGCTCTCATTTATTATGGTAAGCTAAAATTAAAAGAACATTATTACCACTGTGCTTTTTATTTAAGTGTGTTGCTTTTTTCAGTTGGAGCAGTGAAAGAGATGTCTGGTATTTCTTTTGTGCTTTTACTTTGGGGACATTTTAAATTTTCTGCTTTAAAGGAAGTGCCTATTTTTCTACAGAATTTACAAGTAAATATAAATAAAAAATCAAGTGGAGAAATGCTTGCTTATTTAAAATCTTTTGTGAAAGATCATGATCAGGTGTTAGAGAACGTGCAAAATGAATTATTGGAATTATATGATCAATATTTTAATTTAAATCGTATTGTGGAAGAACAAGGCATACTATTTTGGAAGAAAGAATATTTGCAAGCGATGGAAAACTTTTTAAATAATATAGAAAATGTTCGGAATGTACCAAGACTTCATGAGGGTGATTATCGTATTTTGGATGTGCCTTTTCTTTTTCAAGAAGGAAAACTAATATCTCATAAAAAAGCAAAAGTTTTAAATTTGAATTTGTAATTTTGTGAAAAAGGTGTAAATTTTCAAAAAAGTTTGGTATACTAATCATAGGTGACTAAGGTATGTTTGATAAGTGTGATTTTAGAACTTTGGAATTGAAAGATGGAATGAAGTTTGTTGGAATTGTTCGTAGTAATGATATAGCAGTACAACGAGAATTTTATTTAACTCCTTTTGTTCGTGATCTTTCTGCTAAAATGATTTTACGAATTGGAACAAGAAATTATAATCTGTGTGATCAGTTTATTGTAGCAT
The DNA here is from genome assembly GCA_948469295.1 of uncultured Mycoplasmatota bacterium. Taxonomy (GTDB): domain Bacteria; phylum Bacillota_I; class Bacilli_A; order RF39; family UBA660; genus MGBC162267. The sequence goes on along the minus strand of CAOKLK010000020.1, from coordinate 5,587 downwards.
CTTTAAATGATTATTATAAACGTATAAATGAAGCAAAAAATGATGCAAGAGAGATGATGCTTGCAAATTATAATCGGTTATATCAATCTTTTACAATTTTGAATCAAGCAAAGCAAACTCATAATTATAAAATGATGGAAGATTGTTATGATTCTTTGTCTTATCAATTATATTTATTAGGGTATAAAATGTCGAATTCTTAGAGGCGAAAAAACTTTCGCTTTTTTTCTTGCTATGATAAAATGGTTTTGGTGAAGTAAGAATGCATGACATCAAAGGAAAAGTAAGACAATCTATATATGCTAGTAATAATGGTTTTTTTGTAGGAACTTTTAAAATTAAAGAAACTGACGATGAAATGTTACTAGAATATTTGAATAAAACGATCACAATTACGGGTGTTTTTGTGGATTTGAATATGGAAGATACTTATATTATGTATGGTGAATATTTCCAACATGATCGGTATGGATATCAATATCAAGTTGTAAAATATGAGAAGGAAATTCCAAAAGGAACGGATGCAATTATTGAATTTTTAAGTAGTCCTTTGATTAAAGGTTGTGGAGAAAAAACAGCTATTAAAATAGTAGAAACTTTAGGAGAAGATGCGATTCATTTAATTAAGGAAAGTATTTCTAATTTGTATTTGGTTCCGGGAATGACGGAGACTCGAGCAGGGAAAATTTATACTTCTATTTTGGCTTATTCTAGTAGTGATGATTTGATTATTAAATTAAAGTCGATGGGTTTTTCTGTTTCGGATGCAACTAAAATTATTAATCGATATAAAGAAAAAACAGCTTTGTATATTGAAGAGAATCTTTATATTTTTCAAGATGTTATTGATTTTAATAAAATTGATCAGGTATTTGTCAGTATTTATGAAAAGGAAAATCCGATTCGAGTTCGTGCTTGTATTTTAGAGGTTTGTAAGCGTTTATCTGATACAAATGGGGATGTATATTATTTTGAAGATGAAATTTTTTCTGGACTTCGAACTTATTTTCAAATTTTAATTGAATTTGAGGAGTTTCAAAATTATTTGGATGAAATGTTATCAAAGTTTTTGATGGTCGAAGTAGATGGAAAATATTATTTGGAACAAAATTATGAAATGGAACAGCAAATTGCAGAACTGTTACATGAAATTTCCTCTTTACCAGTGAAGGAACATAAACGATTGGAAGAAAAGTTGTCTTCTTTGGAGGAAAATTTAGGAGTCAGTTATCATGATACTCAAAAGAAAGCAATTACTACGGCATTGCGAGAACGAATTACTATTATTTCTGGGGGACCTGGTACTGGGAAAACTACCATTATTAATGCTATTGTCAAATTATATGTTAGTCTTTATCATTTGACTGCAATCGAAACTTATACGACTATTGCTTGTTTAGCACCAACGGGAAGAGCAAGTAAGAAGCTTGCTATGAGTACAGGACTTCCAGCGATGACAATTCATCGATATTTGAAGTGGAATAAAGATAATAATGAGTTTCAAATTGGTCCAAAGAATAAGAATCAACATCGTTTAATTATTGTTGATGAAGTTAGTATGATTGATACGTTTTTGTTATATAGTTTGCTTTCTGGAATTGAGAGTAATATTCAAATTATTTTTGTTGGGGATACTTTTCAACTTCCAAGTGTCGGAGCAGGACTTATTTTGAATGATTTAGTAGAATCTGATTTGTTTTCGTATTGTCCACTTTCGAAAATTTATCGTCAAAGCGATCAATCTTATATTCCATTTTTGGCAAAGGAAATTAAAGAAAAGAATTTGAATGATCATTTTACGGATAAGACGGATGATTATAATTTTTTGCCATGTAGTAATCCAAAAATTAAAGATTACGTTTATCAAATTTGTGAACGAAGTATTGAGAAAGGACTTCGGGTAGATGATATTCAAGTGCTTGCTCCAATGTATAAAGGAGAAAATGGGATTGATAATTTAAATATTATGTTACAAAATTTATTTAATCCTCGTGAGGGACAAAAAGAAATTATGCTAGGAGAAATCTCTTTTCGTGTGGGAGATAAAGTGATTCAACTTGTTAATAATCCAGATTGTAATGTATATAATGGGGATATTGGATATATTAAGCAAATTGATGAGGTGAAATTGGGCAAACGTCAAGGTAAACGAGAACAAATTACTATTGATTTTGATGGAAATTATGTGATTTATTCGAAAGAAGAAATGTATCATGTAAAACATGCTTATGCTATGACGATTCATAAAAGTCAAGGAAGTGAATTTCCTCATGTTATTTTACCAATTAGTAAGAATTACCATAAAATGTTATATAATAAGTTAATTTATACTGGGGTTTCTCGAGCAAAAAAAAGTTTGGTGATTTTAGGAGATATTAATTCGTTTTTGCAAGCGGTTCAAAATGATTATTCGATGAATCGAAAAACTACTTTGAAGGAAGTTTTATTGGAAAAATTTAGCCAATAATATTATGTATAAAATAAAAAAGTATTTCCATAATAATAGTGTGAGGTGGAAATATGAAAGGTTTTAAAAATATGCTATTTGTTTCAGCATTATCTATGATGGGTGGAGCTGCTTTAGCAACTTATACATTAACAAATACTAATACAAAAAGAAAAGCAGATCACTTATTAAATACAGCTATGGATAGTGCTGAAGAATATGCACAAAAAATGAAAAAGAAATTAAAATAATGTCGAATAGACATTTTTTCTTTTGGTGTAAAGAAAAGGAGTTTCCACTTTTAAAAAAAGGTATAGCGTTATATAATGTCATAAAGTACAAAGTGTATTCTTTGAATTGATAGAAAGTGTGAATTTATGGAAAAAAAAAGACATTGATTACTTTAGGGTGTGTTATTGGATTGTTGTTGGTCATTGGAATTAGTTATGCGTATTGGAGTTTAACTCTCACTCAAACTGAGAATAATGTTGTGATGAGTGATTGTTTTGAAATCGAATTTATTGAGGGAAATGCAATTAATCTTTCGAAAGCGTATCCAGTAAGTGATGAAGAAGGTCTTCAAAATGTACCTTATACTTTTACGATTAAAAATGTATGTGATGGAAGGGCTACATATCAAATAAATTTAGAAACACTAATACTGAGTGGTAAGAAATTACCAGATCAGTATTTAAAAGTTAACTTAATGGAACGTAATGAATCAAAGATTATAAGTAAATTAGAAAGTAATATTGAAACAGAACCAACGATAGAAGGGGCTTTGTCTGCTTATCAATTATTGGTTGGAGAATTAGAACCAAAGGAAGAGAAAGAATTTTCTTTAAGAATTTGGATGCATAGTGATGTTACTGCTATGGATAAAGATAGTATGAATGCTGAATATCATGGGAAAATTAGTGTGATAACTAGTTACAAAGAATTATTAACTGTGATAGATATGATAAAAAATATTCCTATTGTAACAAGTGGTGTAGGAGTATATGAAGTAAGCCATGAAGATGCTATTATTACTTATACAACGAATGAAACTGATATTCAAAATTTAAAACAAACCGAGTATCGTTTTGCAGGATTAAATCCGAATAATTATGTGATGTTTAATGGTGAATTATGGCGAATGATTGGACTTGTCAATACACCAGAGGGACTTCGTATGAAATTGATTCGAAATGAAAGTATTGGAGAATATTCTTGGGATAGTAGTTCTTCCAATGTAAATAATGGATATGGTGTGAATGAGTGGAGTACTTCAAAAATGGTAGATTTACTAAATAATGGAGCTTATTATAATAGAGAAAGTGGAACTTGCTATAATGGATATCGTAATACTGTTATATCATGTGATTTTAGTAGTACAGGACTTACAAGTGAAGCGAAAGAAATGATTGATACCATTACATGGAATATTGGAAGTAATCATGTTACAAATGAAATGTATGATCGTATTAATATTAAAGATTTCTATAATTTAGAACGGAGTAATCAAACAGGAAAAAAATGTAATGAAGGTTTATATTGTAATGATACCGTTTTAAGAACTACAACATGGGTTGGAAAAGTAGGACTTATGTATCCTTCGGATTATGGCTATGCAACGAGTGGAGGAGTTACTACTGATCGAGATACTTGTATTCATACGGTTTTGTATTCATGGAGTGAGAATGAAGTTAGTGATTGTAGAAATAATGATTGGCTATATAAAGATCAAATGTATCAATGGGCAATCACTCCAAATGCAAATGTAAATTTTGCGAACAATCTATTTAATGTTTATGTATATGGAGATGTATTTTCCAAAGGAGCAGCGGAAACTTTACCAGTGATTTATTTAAAAACAGACGTTAAAATAGAAAGGGGAAAGGGAACTTTTGACTTACCATATCAATTGACTATCTAAGTAAGTATTTTGGGTTATTATTATTTTTTTAGGTTTTATGTAATTCTGTTGTTTTTTAAAAAATTTTACTTGAAAAAAGTAAAACTTTTTTTTATAATCTTTATTAAGCGAAGAAAAAAGAGTAGTAGTATTTTTTATTATTTTAGAGAGTTTATGGTTGGTGGAAATGAACATAATGGAAATACGAACTTGCTTTTGGATGTGTTGGAGTAACTTCCTTATTGGTTTTGAAAGCTAGTTTTTTACTAGAAATTAAGGTGGTACCACGAGCAATTTCGTCCTTATGGATGGATTGCTCTTTTTTTAGAAAGGTGGAATAGTATGGATTCATTGCTTTATCATAGTATATGGTTTTTCTTAGTTTTTTTCTTAATGTTTTCGGTATATTATTTTTTATTAATTCGAAAAATTAAGAAAAATAAGATTATGACGATTCGAGAATTTGCGTATTTAATTCATCGTTTTTCTCTTAGTCAAAATAAATTACCTTTCAAAAAAGTTGGTTTGGTAATATGTTTTCTTAATGCTTTTATTTTAGCATTTGTATCAACGTTTATTATGTTACTTCCACTTCATATGTTATGGCGACTTCTTATTGCATTTGTATTGCTCTTTGCGCTTATTTATGCATTGTATGAAATATATGGAAGACATTTAAAAAAGTATTATAAAAAAGGATAGGTGTTTTGAATGGATTATAAAAAAATAGAAGAAAAATGGCAAAAGAAATGGAAGGAAACAAAGTTGTATCATTTTGAAGAGTTAAATGATAAACCAAAGTATTATGCTCTTGAAATGTTTAGTTATCCAAGTGGTGCAAAATTGCATTTGGGACATTGGTATAATTTTGGTGTTGCTGATACTTATGCAAGATTTAAACGAATGAATGGGTATCAATTGTTTCATCCTATGGGATTTGATGCTTTTGGGTTGCCTGCAGAGAATTATGCAATTAAAACTGGAGTTCATCCTTCTATTTCTACAGAAGAAAATATTACAACAATGGAAGGACAGCTTTCTCGGATTGGAGGATCTTGGGATTGGGATTATGAAGTTGTAACTTGTAGAGAAGATTATTACAAATGGACTCAATGGATGTTTTTGAAATTATATGAACAAGGACTTGCTTATAAAAAGGAAGCTCCTGTAAATTATTGTCCTTCTTGTAATACGGTTTTAGCGAATGAACAAGTGGTAAGTGGAGAATGTGAACGTTGTGGAAC
>CAOKLK010000019.1 GCA_948469295.1 uncultured Mycoplasmatota bacterium | reverse complement strand
ACTGTATCGATAGCATGTGATTTTAGTAGTACAGGACTTACAAGTGAAGCGAAAGAAATGATCGATCGTGTTACATGGAATACAGGAAGTAGTGATGGAACGACATATACTTATACCAATATTAATCCAAATGTTTTTTATAATTTAGAGAGAAGTAGTTATACTGGAAAGATTTGTAGTGGCTCGTCTTGTAATGATACTGTTACTAGAACGACTTCCTGGGTAGGAGAAGTGGGATTAATGTATCCAAGTGATTATGGATATGCGACGAGTGGAGGAACCAATACAAATCGTACAACATGTCTTAATACTTATTTATATTCTTGGGATGGAAGTGGAGTGAGCGATTGTAAAACTAATGATTGGTTACACAATTCCAATGATTTTTATTGGACTTTAACTTCTGTTGCATTTTCTAGTTATGTTTTTAATGGAAATATTACGGGAGCAATTAATAGTAATCTTGTCAGTAATGCATTTGTGATTCAACCAAGTATTTATTTAAAACCAGATATTAAAGTAAGTAATGGAATAGGAACTATTGATTTTCCTTATATGTTACAAGTATAAAAAAACAAAACTACACTTATGTGTAGATTTTTTTACAGTTTTTCTTTTATTTTATCATAATTTTTGAAGTTGCATTTGGCAATTTCTTTTAATTTTTCTTCCCCATACTTTTGAACAATTTCTGCTCCAATTATATCCACTTGATCATTTGCCCCTTTGGGAATTTCTATTTTTAAGTTTTGACTGATTTCATCCATTTTCATTAAAAAGATATAACGGCAAATACAACTTGCTACAGCAACGGAAGCACATTTGCTTTCGGCTTTGGTAGTAAATGTAATATCTGTTACTTTGTTTGTTGCATCTTTGATGTGTTCAAAGTATTTTTTGGGATAGACAAATTGATCTACTACGATTTGATCATAGGGAAGATCTTTTTCTTTCATTGCAAATAACACTTTATTATGGAGAATTGCTTTGATTTGATTCATGTTGTATCCTTTTTCATGGTATTTATTATAATCATTATTGGATAAAGTAAAAGTAACATAAGGGATTTTATGAATTAGTTTGGGAATAATTTTTTTGATTTTATCATCGGTTAGTTTTTTGGAATCTTTGACTCCTAATTCTTCTAAGTAAGGAATTTCTTCTTTTTTTACATAAGCAGCTGTTACGACGATTGGACCAAAGAAATCACCAGTTCCCACTTCATCTGAACCAATGGTATTGGTATAAAAATAAAAATCATTTTCTTTCTTTTTTTCTTTTTTATTTTCGTTCATATCAATTGTTCGATTGTTTAAATGTTTTTCCATATCAATCCAAAGATTCGCATCAATATCAGCACTAATCCCTTGAAACATTACTTTTCCAGATTCGTAAAGGGTAATAATGGTATCTGCTTCTTCGGCTTGAAATATAGCATAGGGGGGAGTTTTGGGTCTTCGTTTGTCTTTATAAAATTCTTTCATTTTTTCTTTTACATTGTCACTTACTTTAAAAACTATAGTCATAGGGCACCTCACTTGTTTATTCTATCACAATCTTATTAAAATTGTTTTCTTTTTCTTACTATTATAATATAATAAGATTAATGTAAGGAGGAAATTTTTGTGGGAATTGTCGATGCAATTATTATTTTATGTTTATTATGTGGTGCTGCTTTAGGATTTAAGCGAGGTGTGATTCAAAGTGCTACGATGTTTGTTGGGATTATTATTGTAATCATTTTGTCTTATTATTTAAAAAATCCGTTATCAAAGTTTATGTACACAGTGTTCCCTTTTTTTGAATTTAGTGGAGCATTGCAAGGGGTTACGGTTTTAAATATTTTAATTTATGAAGCCATTGCCTTTTTAATCATATTTATTTTATTAAATGTAATTTTACAAGTTGCTATTAAGGCGACAGGACTTTTGGAAAAGATTTTAAAATTTACAATTGTTCTTGGAATTCCATCCAAAATATTGGGAGCAATTTTTGGTTTATTGGAACAATTTATTTATGTATTTGTTTTTTTATTTTTACTTTCTCGAATTAGTTTTACAGCACCTTATGTCATGGAAAGTAAATTAGCAAATGGTATCTTGGATAAAACACCTGTAATTTCTGGAGTAGTTGAGTCTTCTTATCAATCATTTGAAGAAATCTATAGTTTAAAAGAAAAGTATAAGAACGCTAATGATAAAGATGAATATAATAAAGAAGCTTTGGATATATTACTAAAGTATTCTATTATTACCCCAGATGGTGCAAAGAAATTGATTGAAAAAGATAAATTGAAAATCAATGACGCTTATGATATTATTTCAAAATATGAATAGGAGAGATGGAAGATGATTAAATATTTAAAAGAAGAAAAATTTGAAGATCTTGTAAAAGACGGACTTCATTTGGTTGATTTTTATGCAGATTGGTGTGGTCCATGTAAAATGCTTGGAAGTGTTTTAGAAAAAATGGATGATGTTGATATTATTAAAATTAATGTTGATGAACACCCAGAGCTTGCTACTAAATTTGGTGTTATGAGTATTCCAACCATGATTGTTTTTAAAAACGGGGTGGAAGTAAAAAAACAAATTGGTTTTTTAGAAGAAGAAGAGATTCGAAAATTATTTCAGTAAAAAATGCATGAACTTTTGATTCATGTTTTTTTTGAAATTTTTGTTTTGTTAGTATAAAAATAGTGGAAGTGTAAGATTTATTGTGATAAAATTAGTACTATAAAATAGAAAGTAAAGAATATTGGTTGGTGAATCTTATGAAAATGAAACAATTTCAAGCAAAAAATCCTAAGAAGCAAGGAATTGTGATTGTTCTTGGATTGATTGTTTTATTATTTACTGTGGTAATTGTTCTTCGAAGTTTTGCTTTGTATGAAGAAAAAAAGGAATTTGATGTGATTAAAGGTCGAGTACCAGATCAAAATTATGATGTAATGTTTTCTTTTTCATTAGAAGATGAAGCCGGAAATAAAACTAATTTAGAAACTATTCCAGAGGGAAAAGATTATAAGGTAACTGTAGATTGTAATAATGGAAGTACTGGAGTTTGGGATTATGAAGCATGGGGACCATTGATTCAAAATTTAGCGAATACTAGAACGAAATGTAAAATCAATTTTGGTCCACAAATTACTTTGATTGATACAATTAAAAATACTTCGGTTGTTACGACAGGATCTGGTTTGTATTCTATTCCACATCATGATGCAAATATTACCTATACAACTGATGAAACTGAAGTTCAAAATTTAAAACAAACAGAATTACGCTATGCTGGAAGTAATCCAAATAATTATGTTTGGTTTAATGGAGAATTATGGCGAATGATAGGACTTGTCAATACTCCAGAAGGTCAAAGGGTGAAACTTGTACGTAACGAGAGTATAGGTTCTTATTCTTGGGATACTAGCGAATCTAATATTAATGCAGGTGGAGGAGTGAATGAGTGGAGTCAAGCAGATATTATGAAGTTATTGAATCCTGGATATGAAACTGAAGTAGTTGGAGGAAGTTTATATTGGAATCGAAGTAGTGGAACTTGTTATATTGCTCAAAGAAATGTTATAGGTGATTGTAATTTTCAAGAATCTGGTTTGACTAATGAAGCAAAGGGTATGATAGATCGTGTCACTTGGAATACGGGAAGTAATGATGGATATACTCATACTTATAATAATGTTAATACTTTTGATGTATATAATATTGAAAGAAGTAATCAAATTGAAAAAATATGTACTTCCGATAATATTTATTGTACAGATACAGTGGAAAGATATTCTTCTTGGAAAGGAAAAGTAGGACTTATGTATCCAAGTGATTATGGATATGCAACCAGTGGAGGAAGTACTACGAGCCGAGACATTTGTTTACAATCAGTATTACATCAATTGAATAAGCCAGAAGTTAGTGATTGTCCAAACAATAATTGGCTATCTAAACCAACTGAAAATCAATGGTTATTATCTCCTTATACTGAATCTCTTGGTGGGTCTTATTATGTATTTTATCTTTATTTTGAGGATTATATTTCAGTGTCAAATAGAGCATCGTGTGCAGATTTAGCAATTTATCCTAGTCTGCATTTAATACCATCTGTGAAATTAACAGAGGGGACAGGAGAAATTACCTCTCCATTTATCTTAAAATTATAATTTCTCTTCGTTGGTAGGAATTAAAACTTGTTTGGCAGCTTCACTATAACTTCTAGTGAGTCCTCCAGCTCCTAGTTTAATACCGCCGAAGTAGCGAACAACAAAGATTGCATGACTATCTAGGGATGAACGTTCTAATAAATGGAATATAGGAGTTCCAGCAGTATTTGATGGTTCTTTGTCATCACTTTTGCCAGCCGTATTTTTTAATTTGTATGCATAAGGAATATGTTTTGCTTTCTTGTGTTCTTTTTTTAATTGGTCTAAAATTTGTTTCATGTCTTCTTTTTGTTCTATTTTATATAAATAGGCAATAAATTTGGATTTTTTGATTTCGAATGTATAAGTTTGTAAAAGATTCATAATCTCACCATATTTATTATAACTTAAAATAGACAGATAAAATAGAAAAAATATAGTATACTAATGATGGGTGAAGGATTATGTTTAAAGATAAATTAAGTTTAGTTCCTCATATGCCAGGTTCTTATCAAATGAAGAATAAAGATGGTGTTATTATTTATGTTGGAAAAGCAAAAGATTTGCATCGTCGGGTGTCTTCTTATTTTAATCGTACTCATACTGGTAAGACAGCTAAAATGGTAAGTGAAATTGCTGATTTTTCTTATATTGTAGCAAATAGTGAAACTGAAGCTTTTATAATGGAAATTAATTTAATTAAACAATATGATCCGAAATATAATATCTTATTGAAAGATGATAAAAGTTATCCTTACATTGAATATATTTCTAAACCATATCCAAAATTAAAAGTTTCTCGATATTTAAATATTCGAAGAAAAGATAATAAAAAGTTATTTGGACCTTATCCTAATGCATATGCAGCACGAAAGATAGTTAATTTGTTAAATCGTTTGTATCCGTTGAAAAAATGTGATGGGAAGCAGAAAAAAGTATGTTTGTATTATCATATTGAAGAGTGTTTGGGCTATTGTGAAAAGAATATTAATCAAGAAAAACTGCAGAACATGGAAAGAGAAATTTTAAGTTTTTTAAATGGAAATGATAAGATTTTAACTAATAAGATTAAAGAAAAAATGAATCTTTATAGTGAAAATTTAAATTTTGAAATGGCTTTGGAATTAAAACGAGAGTTAGATTATATTAATGTTGTTTTGGATAAGCAAAAAGTGGAATTGCATGATTTGGTCAATCGAGATTTAGTAGGGTATTTTTTTGATAAAGGATATCTTAGTTTGCAAATATTTTTTCTTCGAAATGGAAAATTGGTTGGAGGGCATACAGATATTTTTCCAGTTATTAGTGAATATATTGATGAGATGGAAACTTATTTGTTAAATTTTTATTCGAGACATGAAATCCCAAAAGAAATTTTATTGGAACAGGAATTGAATCAAGAAATTCTGGGAGATATTTTGAAAACTAAATGTATTACTCCAACGAAAGGGAGTAAGCGTAAGCTTTTAGATATGGCAAGTTTGAATGCCAAGATTAATTTGGAAAATGAGCTTTTGTTAACGATTAAGGATGAAGAAAAAACAGAGCTTGCAAATGAAGAATTGAAGAATATTTTAAAATTAGATATTTTAGATCGAATTGATTTGTTTGATAATTCTAATCTATTTGGAGATTTTTCTGTTAGTGGGATGGTTGTTTTTAAAAATGGTCGAGAAGCAAAAAGCGAATATCGAAAGTATAAAATTAGTGTGGATAAAAATGATGATTATAATACGATGAAAGAAGTTATTTATCGAAGATATTATCGAGCATTGGTTGATAAGACAGAATTACCAAATTTAATTATTGTAGATGGTGGAATTAATCAGATTAATGCTTGTAAAAGTGTTTTGGAAGATTTAAATTTAAACATAAAGGTATGTGGTCTTCGAAAAAATGATAAGCATCGAACAAATGATTTGATTGATGGATCTACTTATGAGGAAGTTGTGATTCCAAAAGATAGTAAGGTATTTCATTATTTAACTCGTATGCAAGATGAAGTGCATCGTTATACGATTCATTATCATCGAACTATTCGAAGTAAGGGAAGTATTTCTAGTATTTTAGATCACATTTCTGGAATTGGTGAAAAACGAAAGAAAGATTTGATTAAAGCTTTTGGTAGTGTTTCTAAAATGGAGGAAGCTAGTTTGGAAGAACTTGAAAAAATTATTCCAAGTGATATTGCTATTCATTTGCAAAAGTTTTTGAAAGAACGAAAAGAAGATAAAAAGAAGTAATGTTATGTTAAGAATTGTAAGTTTCTTTATAGGAATATCGTCTATTTCTTGGTGCTCCTTGGTTTACACGAAGTTCAAACTATGAAACAAGAATGGGTGTTGGAATATTTGCCTTTGGATTCCAATATGGAAGAACAGATGTTAGTGGGATTTTTCGGGTAGTATTAACAATATAATATTTGGTGATTTTAATAGACTTTACTCTTAAAAGAAGTCATAGTATAATTAAAATGGTGAAACTATGAGAAAATATTTAACGTTACAGAAAGATTATACCATTAAATTACAAAGTCAGATTACGCGTTATTCTTCACCAAAATATGTATATGTTCCTGTTTCAAAAGAAGATCCTTTGTTGTGTAAAAAAGAGGTTTTGAAAGAGGAAAAGTTAACGAATTTTGTAGTAAGTCCTGTTTCTGGAACTATTACTGGTAGTAAGTACTGTATGGATGTGAATGGAAATTTGGTTTCTTGTTTGTCTATTTTAAATAATTATCAAGAAAATTTTTTTCATCGAACTGCTGCTTTAAAAGATTTGCGAAAAGTTCCTTTGGAAAAATATATTATAGATTTGGAAGAACATTTGTGTTTTGATATCGCTCGTAAGCTTCGAAAGGTGAATCAAAATTCTGTTTTAATATTAAATGTGGTAGAAGATGAACCTTATGTTGCTAATGAAATTTTTATTAATAAAGAATATACGAATGATATTTTGTCTGTTTTGGATATTATGCGTGAGAAATTGATGGTTTGTAAAACTATGATTGTGGTAAAAAATAATGATCGAGAAAATATTGTTTCTTTGGAAGATAAGTTGGGAACTTATACCGAGATGGAGTTATGTTTGGTTCCAGATTATTATTTGATTGGGCAAGAGCCTTTTTTGAGTGAATATTTTCAAATTCGGGAAGAATGCATATTATTTACTCCTAGTGAATTGCTTACTATTATGAAAGTTGTTCAAAAGAAGCGGTATGAAACAGAAGTTATATTTACGGTAAGTGGTAATGGAATAAAAAATCCACAAATTATGGAAGCAAAAGTGGGGACCTTGGTCAGTGATATATTTGCAGATTGTATTAAAATACCAAAAGAATCTAAGGTATCGTATGTATTTAATGGATTAATGAAAGGAAAAACTGGAATTTTAGAACATTTAATTGTTACTAAGGATTTGAAATCAATTTTAGTTATGAAAGAGGAATGTTTGGAAGAATTGGAATGTATTTCTTGTGGAAAATGTGTTTCTGTTTGTCCAGTTTCTTGTAATCCTAAAAGGGTTTATGATAAGGGTGATTTAAAGGATGCAAGTCGTTGTATTCAATGTGGATTGTGTTCGTATGTTTGTCCTTCTCATATCAATTTAAGAAAGTATTTAAAGGGTGAGAAAAATGACGGAAGAACGTCCTAAATTACAATATAGTTCAGAAAATTCTTATTTTTATCATTTGTTTTTTGCTTTTTTACCACTTATTGGTTATGGGATATATAAAAATGGAATTTTGCCTTTTTTAAATCATGATAGTTCTTGGATTTTTATTTTTAAACCTTTATTTCTGGCTGTCATTGGTTTTTTGATGGGATATTTGGTAGATTATTTTCGTTCATTACAGCTAAAAAAGAAATTGGTATGGAAGTATTCAATTTATGGTTTAGCTATTGCTCTTCTTATGCCGTTTCAAATATCTATTTTGTTTTTTGCCTTTTGTTTATTATTGTTTTTGCTTCTTTTTTCATTTTTTCCAAAAATTACAATTAGTCCTTTGTGGGTTGGATCCTTTTTGTTTGCTTTTGTCTTTGGAAGTGTTTTTTCAATTGATTATCGAAATGCTACAGAGATTGCGAATGAAATGGTCTATTCAATGAGTGATATTTTGTTTGGAAGAAGTATAGGGGGTATTTGTAATACAAGTATTCTTATA
>CAOKLK010000018.1 GCA_948469295.1 uncultured Mycoplasmatota bacterium | reverse complement strand
GAAAATAACTATTTTAATAACAAATATAATATTTCTAGTCTTTACATAGTAAAACAAAATGATGAAAATTTAATAATTTCCGAAGAAAATGCAATTCAATTCCCTCAAACTGGTATAACATTATATCCAAGTGTAAATAATTCTCAAAAAGGATTCCTTAATGAATACAACAATGGACAATATAATAAACGTTTTACATCAAAAGATCCTAATTTAGATTTTGAATATTCTTTGACTCAACAAGAAATTATTATATTACCAATTGAATCATTCTTAACGGAAGAACAATTACAAAAAAGATATTTAACAAAAGAAGAAATCTTAAATGTAACAAAACAAAAAGAAATATCAAAATCATTAATGAAAGAAGAAGATTGATCAAATCAATCTTCTTTTTCTTCTAAATATCTTTCAATAATAAACCGAGGTCGTTCTTTTGATTCCATATAGATTTTTCCAATATATTCTCCAATGACTCCAATTGCGAACAACTGTAATCCACCAAGGGCCCAAATGGAAACCATCAAAGAAGTCCATCCCAAAATAACTTCCCCTTGAAAATATCGAATTAAGGAATAAATTAAAATAATTAAACTACAAAAGAACAAAAACAAACCAAGAAACAAAATAAAACGAATTGGTTTTACACAAAAAGAAGTAATTCCATCAAATGCAAATGATAACATCTTCTTAAGAGGATATTTACTTTCTCCAGCAAACCGTTCTGCTCTCTCATATTCTACAACAGAATAAGGAAATCCAAGCAAAGGAACCATTCCTCTTAAAAATAAATTAACTTCTTTAAAGTGTGACAAAGCTTCCAAAGCTCTCTTGCTCATCAACCGATAATCAGCATGATTATAAATAATTTGAACTCCCATTTTTTCCATCATTCGATAAAACATTAACGCTGTATTTCTCTTAAAAAATGTATCCGTCTTTCTAGAACTTCGAACGCCATACACGATATCATTACCAGCATAATATTCATCAATAAATTGATCAATTACATTAATATCATCTTGCAAATCCGCATCCATACTAATTACCATATCCGCAGATGGATAAACTGTCATAAGTCCTGCCAACAAAGCATTTTGATGTCCTCTATTCCGTGACAAATTAATTCCCGAAAACAAAGAGTCTTCTTCATGAAACTTTACAATCATTTCCCAAGTTTTATCTTTACTTCCATCATTAACAAAAACTACTTTAGAATCTTTACTAATCTTTTTATTTTTAATTAAACTTTCCATTTTCTCTTTCAAACGTTTCTTCGTTTCTTCCAAAACCGCTTCCTCATTATAACAAGGAATTACTAAATATAACTTTTCCATACCATCCCTCTTATTTTAATTATAACAAGAAAAAAAGGATAGTCAAATTAATTTTGCTTTCTTTTTTGATAAACAAATTCAAAAAATGGAACGACAATTACAAGAAATATAGGAATATAATGATATAAATATCGACTTCTGGTCTCCCAAATCAATAAAAAGACAAAAAGACCAATCACACTTAAATACGGAATCATTCGCTGATGTACTCCGTTTTTAAAATCAAGAACCGCTTGAATTAAAAATAGCAACAACATTCCAACATGAATAGAATTAGCAAAATACAAATAACCAATATTATATTCGTTTCCACCTTGAAAAATTTTCGCCAAAAGATTACTGGTATCTCTAGGATTTCGATTTAACTTCACATTAACTGCATAAGTTCCATCTCCCCAAGTATAAAAAACTTTATGATTCAAAAATTTGAAATATCCACCTACTCCATATTCACGTAATCTGTTTAAAATCACTTCATTATTGTGATCCAATCTTTCTTGAAAATCAAACATCGTATCATAAATTTCATAATCCTCACTAGAATATCCTCCATGTTGATACATCCCCATCTTGATCCATTGATTATAAGGAATCTTTAAAGACTCATCAAATTGATATTGTTGATCAAAATATTGATAACACAAAGAAAAGAAAACAAGTGCACAAGAACATGCCACCAAAAACAAACCAACAAATTTTAAATTTTCTTTAAAAGAGCGTCTCAATAATAAATCAATAAAAATTGCAATTGTCATAATAACAACAGTCATCTTTAATTTCATTCCAAGTACAGTACCAAATCCAAATAAAATGACCCAAATAAAATTTTTAGAATGAATGGGTTCCTTTTGCACAAAAGAATAACAATATAGTAAGAAAATAGGTAAAAATACCGAAAATGTATCTGTATAAAAGATTGGAGTATAAAGAAAAAGAGGAGTAACAAAAAGACAAAAAACTAAACTTAAGATTGCAAGCGAGAACGAATAATTCTTCTTCATATATAAAAACAAAAAAAGAACTGCCAAATCAATAAAAAGAACATTGACAAAAACTCCAGCCATCATAAAATTTTGAATTCCTAAAAAATTCACAAACTTAAAAAGAACGACTTCCATCATAAAAATCACAAAATTATTTGGAAATTTACTAATATATCCGCGAAAAAAATCGGTTTGAATATGATAGACATAATCACTCGCTCCATCAAAAACTGCTCCAAAATCCCAAGAACCATCAACCAACAAAAAGGTGTAAGTCCCTGACAAACAAGAAACAAAAAAAATAAAACTCCTGATAAAATCCACATAGTTCTTGGATCAAACTGTTTTCGTTGAAAAAAAGAATAAATTTGATAAAGAAAAATTAAAAAAAGAAAACCAAAGAAAAGAAGAAGTCCCTTATTAACTGGCATAAAATCAGTTAAGGAATAATATAAAACATTTTTCTGAAACATTGATGTAAGAAACGCCCAAAGCATGCAGAAAAAAAAGACGAGAGAAACACTACGACAAAATAGTTTTAAAAAAAATTGACGACTAATCTTCATGTTCTTCATCCTTTTTCTGATGAACAAATAAAATATCTGTCTTAAGAACTAAAAATAAAAATAATATCATTAAACTAATATAAAGAGCAATGGCATAATCCGTAAATCCAATAGCATACAAAATAGAAACCAATGCAAATAAAATATTAATAATATAAATCAAAAATAAACTCATTCGTGTAGAAAACTGCATCTTCAAAAATTGATGATGAAAATGTTCTCGATCTGGTGTTGTAAAAGGATTCTTTTTTTGTAATCCACGACGAATAATAGAAAATAAAACATCAAATAAAGGCGTTGCTAATATAATAAGAGGAATAATCAAAGAAGTAAATGTAGTAGTTTTAAATCCAAGTAAAGCAATCACAGCAATCATAAATCCAATAAAATTACTTCCAGTATCTCCTAAATAAATTTTAGCGGGAGGAAAATTATAAACCAAAAAACCTAAAATACTTCCACTCATAATCAAGGCTAAAATAATATCCAATCCTCCAGCACGATTTAACAAAACCGCAATAATAGATACTGTCATAAAATAAATAGTACTAATTCCAGAACAAAGACCATCTAACCCATCAGACAAATTAATTGTATTAATAATCAAAACAATAAAAATAATAGTAATCAAATAATTCCATGGCGAAGCAAACACTAAATTAAATCCTAAAATAGAAACATCATCTAATGTAATTCCTCCATAAAATGCTATCAATCCAGCAGCTATCATTTGTACTAAAAGCTGTGATTTCGCACCAAGTGGCTTAATATCATCACACATTCCCATAAGTATAAGTAAAAAAGAAGCCATTAAAATCGATAACATCTGCACGTTTGCTTGTCCAAAAAACATATAACCAGTAAGAAAAGCCAAAAATACTGCAAGTCCTCCCATATCTGGCATCGGTATTCGATTCAATCTTCGTTTATTAGGATAATCCACAGCATCAATATGAAACGCGATTTTCTTCGCCATTGGTACTAATAAAAAACTAACAACAAAAGTAACAAGAAGAATCAACCAAGCTGGATGTCCATTTACCATAAAGTTCATCATGACACCACCCTCTCTTATAATCATTATAACAAAAAGAAAAAAAAAAAAGAAGAAGTATTTCAACTGGTATTCTACTTCTCCCAATCACATGTTTAAAAAATTATTCTACATCACGAACATGAAAAAAAGAATTAACAACAAAAACAAAGAAAAAACGAAGAAAACTAAAAAGAAAGAAACTAAAAAAGAAATTTACCAAATTTTGACGAAAATAAGAAAATATTAACAATTCTATGAAAAAAAGAAACACAAAAATAACTTCTCCTTTTCGATTTCTCTTCTTTGGACGAAAAAACAAAAAATGCATCAAATATCGATAAAACAAAACCAAAAAGAAATCATAACAAAAAATCTCCATCAACGAACATCCCAAATTTTGTAAAAAAAGACCAAATAAAATTTCTAACCAAAAACAAAAAAAGGTAAAGAATCCATAAAACATAAACTTTCGCAAACAATTTCCTTGATTATCTTTAACCATATGATTAATTTGACCATCCAAAAGTGCCATAAAATTTTCTAAATTACTCTCATACTGAGATGGTTGAAAACTTTTTATTTCCTCCAATTTTTCATCTAACTTATCAAAATCTGACAAGCCCAAAATCAAATTTTTCGACACAAACTCATGAATAATTTGTTGTTGATGATTATTTTGATGTTCATCATATTCTTTCAATCTTGCTGCAGCAATAATTTTCTTATGATGTTTCAACCCATCAATAATAGTACCGACTCCTCCATGGCAAATAAGAAAATCACATTCTTCCATTAACTGCAAAAACAAAGAAGAAGGAATCAAATCAAAAATTTCCATATATTTCGATTCATATTTCGTAACACCAGCTTGCACAATTACTTTTGTTTTAATATTACCAAGTTCTATTTGTTTTTCAATAGCATCAAGCAATCTATGAAAACTCCGATCTTGCGTTCCTAAAGAAACTAATATCATTAATAAATCCACCCCCCATATTTTGCTTTGGGATACAACTTTAACATTGACTTCCATTGCACAATAAAACAATCTGCAAAATGATAAATAATTCTCCCAGATGCTGTTTTAGATTCAATATTGGCTAATGTTTCAATATAAATAACTTTACTTCCCATAATCTTAGCAATACAACACATCGGAGCAGCAGATTGAACTCCAGTAGTAACAATTACTTTCGGACGAAACTTTAAAAAATAATAAAGAGAAATAAAACAATTTCCAAGTAATTTAAAGGGATAAGACCATGGATGAGCCATAGTACCATAAAGTAAAAATCCCATTTTATTTGAAAAATCAGAAACCAATGCTTCACTAGATTTCGTCTTCTCTGTCATCAAAAAAGAATCATAACGAGAAAACATCGGACGTAAAGAAAGAAGTTCTGACAAATGTCCTCCAGCACTTGCAATAAATAACACCCGTTCCTTCATATCAATCACCATCCACCAAATCTAACCACATTTTTTGAATAGAATTAGGTAAAAAATTTTTTGAAAACTCCTTAGCATTTCTTCCAAGTCGAGACAGCTCTTCCACATGATCTAATAAATAAATGATTTTATTCGCCATCTCATCCAAATTACGATTAGCAATCAAATATCCATTCACATCATTTGCCAAAAGTTCACATGCCCCTTCAGCAGAATCAAAAGCAAGACATGGAATAGATGCATTCATAGCTTCAATTAACACCATTCCAAAAGATTCTGTAAAAGAAGTCATTAAATAAAGAGAACAATCACGATACAAAGCTTCAATATAATCATGAGATTGAAACCCATGAATTTTTACAAAATTTGATAAATTCTTATCTTGAATATGTTTCTCTAAATCTTTCCGAAGTGGTCCATCACCAACGATATCCAAATGAAAAGAAATCATTCTCTCTTGTAGTCTTTTCATCACTAAAAGAGCATCAAACAAACCTTTTTCCTGTTCCAATCTTCCTACCATCAAAATTCTTCGAGAAGAATAATTACTTGAAAAAGATAACGAATAATCCAAACAATTTGGAATATAAATACACTTACATTGTGGAGAAAAAGATTCTTTTTGATAATCTTGACTCAAAGCTCTAGAAACCACAACCAAACGATTCATATGTTTACAAGATTGAAGCAAAGATTTTTTATAATTCTCATTTCCATGATAATGATTATGTTCCCACATAATTTGAAAAGATTTCTTTGCCATTTCTAAAGTAGAATTAATCTCCCATTGTGTCGAAATAATAACATCATACTCTGATTTTTTTAAAAATTTTTTTAATTTTCGAAATCTACCCTTCAAAAAATAAATATGAAAGCTAACAAAAAAATCATGAAAAAAAGATAAAAAATGAAAGCCCTTCAAATAATCTTGAAAAACTGCCGATAATAACTTTCCAAACTTTTTCTGACGCAACAATTGATTATACTTCTTCACTTTTAGTGGCACATTCGTATCATAAAGATAAGTAATTGAAACATCAAGTGGGATTGGAAAAACTGGATTTTCATACAACTTATAAAAAGAAACAATCGATAAATTTACATCATTATGAAGCATATTAGCTAAACTGCTCACAGCTTTTTCAATTCCACCATAACTCAAATGATACACAACAATCAAAACATTCTTTTTCAAAGTTTATCACCATTATTATTGTATCATGGATATTTTTCATTGTAAAAGATTAATCTAAAATAAAGCAAGTTGATAAGGATTTGCGAAAGATCCATTCCCGTCAATAATTTTAATATTTTGTTTTAAATACACACTAGGACGAACAGTGGTTCCAATGCCTTTCGAATCATAAACATCTTTAGCAAAAGCTGATCGAACATTACCTTGAAGCGAAATATAAAAAACTCTACTAGAACTATTCGAAATTTCAAAAGGAGTCAACGTCCATTGATAATCAGAAGTTAATAACCAATCATTATTTTTACAATCACTATGATCCATAGAATTCCATACATCAAATACAGTATTCAAACAAGTTTCTCGATTAATATTACTTCCTCCACTCGTCGCATATCCATAATCACTTGGATACATAAGTCCTACTTCTCCAACCCAAAAATCATTTCGTACTACATTATCATTACATGTCATATAACTAGAATTACACAATATAACATGATGCTGTCTTTCATCATTATAAAATTCCAAAACAGTACGAACTCCATCTTCTGCGATAGAAGAACCAAGATTCCATGTCACTGTATCAATCATTTCTTTCGCTTCATTAGTAAGTCCTGACCTACTAAAATCACAAGCAATCAATTCTCCTTGATCATAACAAGAATCACTTCTACGATGATAATATCCCCCTTCATTTAATAAATACTTTAATTTTGATATACTCCATTCATTAATCCCTCTCCCAATATTAATAGTAGAGTCACTAACATCCCAAGAATAAAAACCTATACTTTCATTTCGAATTAGTTTTACGCGAGATCCTTCTGGAGTATTCACTAAGCCAATAATCCGCCATAATTCATTATTAAACTTCACATAATTTTCAGGATTACTTCCAGCATATCGATACTCTGTTTGTTTTAGATGATTAATTTTAGAACTATCTTCTGTATATGTAATCTCTGCATCACTATGACATACTTCATATAATCCATTTCCTTCCGTTACTTTCGGAATAGATTTTATCGTATTTGCAATCATCGGACGAATATAAGCAATAACAAAAGTAATCTTACTTTCAAATATTCGATTCATAGCATCTACATCTTTTTGAGTTACATTCTCATCCATCCAAATTCTTAAATCATACTCTCTGATTTCATGAGCTCTTAAAATTCCTTCTTCTAATTGATAAGACTTTAATCCATTTGTTAAAGTTACTTCCGTTTCTTCATTATGACTCACTATAATAGGATCCATTTGATTCAAACTCATTTTCACATATTTACTATCTAAACTACTATTTTTAGTAGTTTCTAAATTCATTTGATACATCACATCTTTATCACAAACATTTTCTACACGATAATGATAAGGTTTTAACTGCATTCCTTCACGATCATACATCGGTATTGCATCTTTCAAAAAAATTCCTTGTTCTTCTTCTAATGTTACATGAAAACAATCCGTAGTAATAACATTTTCTCCATTTTGAATAGAAACATTTCTCCACAATGCATAACTAATTCCCACAATGAAAACAATTAATATACATAAACTAATTCCTAATATTACTTTCTTAAACATCATAGATACTCCTTTTATAATATGTTATAAAAGATTTATATTTATTTTCATGAATTGAACACAAAAAAGAACAAGATTTCTCTCATTCTTATATTACAAACTTAGTTCAAATGGACTATATCACTAGATCCATTACCATCAACTATTTTAACATTTGATTTTAGATAAACAGTTGGAAGAATTACATTAGCATCACCCGCAAGGATAATGGTCACACCACCCTCAATGTTTACATTACTAAAATTATTCACATTGAATACATAGTGTGCACCGAAGTCAGCAGATGGACTTAACATCCAT
>CAOKLK010000017.1 GCA_948469295.1 uncultured Mycoplasmatota bacterium | reverse complement strand
AGCCACTTTTTGATTCACTTGCTATGTAATCTATATCTGATAGATAGGTGAATTCCACATTTTCTTGAATTGTTGTATTTGTATTTGCTGGAATATTTGCTATTGTATTTGTATCTTGTTGATTCATTTTATAATATTTTGGTAAAAACACAATTAATGCTAAAATACATAATATTCCTATGAAATATTTCGCTTTTTTTGATTCTATAATTTTCATTATCCAAAACTCCCCTTTTTTATTAAATGTTGCTTATTATAGCACAAAAAAATTTTTTTGCAATACTTTTTATTGGATATATAGTTAAAATTTATTACGTTTCATTTGAATTATTATTTAATCGACAAATGTTTTATTTATTTTTTAATAAAATAAAAAAGTATTAACAATTACTGTTAACACTCTTTTATTTGTCGGTGTTTTGGCTATTATTTTTAAAATTTTGTGGACAAATTGAGGACATTGTCCACATTCATTCACTGCCATTATCATATTTTAATATTTTATAAAATGAGCAAATTACTTATCTTCTATTTGCTTTGTTTCTTTTAACAATCTATCAAAATCGGATACATAATTATTATCTTGAATAACTTTGTATTTTTCATATTCACTTTCAGCTTTCTCTTTTGCTTGTTTATGTGAGATTTTACCTTTTCCCTCTAAAACATTATAATGAAATACTCTTAATGCATTTTCCACTTCGTTTTTCCAATCATTCATATACATTGCAATATTTCTTTCAGCATTATTTTCAGCAATATCTAAAAATAAGTTAACTAAATTATTCATATTCTTAATCTCTTTTTCATCTAAATAGTTTTTAGCAATTACAACATCTGATTTTAAGATTTTTCCATCAGGAGAATTCTCCCATGTTGTCAGTCCCATATTATCTTTTTTTGAATCAACTCTTTTATATACAATTTCAGCAGCAGTCTGACCAGTGATAGCAAAGTGGAATTTATTTTGAATTGTTTTATAAAACGTTATTGCCATATCACTATCTTTATCATAATCAATTGAACATTCAGCAAAAATATCAGTAATTTTTTGATAAAACATTCTTTCACTTGTACGAATTAATTTAATTCTTTCAAGCAATCTTTTAAAATATTCTTGATCAGACTTTCTTGCTTTCATAAATCTTTCATCATTTAAAGCAAATCCTTGTACCATATAATCTTTAATTATTTTATTTGCCCAAGTTCTAAATTTAATTGCCTTTTTGGAATTAACTCTAAATCCAATAGAAATAATCATATCCAGATTATAGTATGGATAAACTCTTTTTACATTTCTGTTTCCCTCTTTTTGAACTTGTGCAATTTTTGCACAAGTTGACTTTTCTTCTAGTTCTTCATCTTTGTAAATATTACTGATATGTTTAACAATTCCACTTCTATCAATATCAAAAAGAGTTGATAATGCTTCAGTATTTAGCCAAATATCTTCGTTTTCTAATAATACTTCCACTTTAATATTTCCTTCTTCATCATTATAAAATAAAATATTTTTTTCATTACCAATTAATTTATCACTCACTTTTCACACCTCCTTAACATTTTCTTATTAACTCTTACTAATCTCTCATTTTAGGATACTTTTTCTTAAATTAACTCAGCATTTGTCTTTTGAAGATTTTTTAATATTACCAAATGTAATAAATTAGCGTAATCCCTCATATTTCCTTCTTTTGCTAATTTTGGATTATTATCTCGCCATTCTTTATCTGTCATTCTAAATAAGGCAACATTTAAAACATCTTTATTTATTTTCTCTATTGTAATATTTCCATCATTCATAATTGTTAATAATTCATCGCAGCATTTTCATCATAATAAATAAATTTTAATATCTTACTTTTGCTTTCTTGTTTTTCTTTATTTATTAAATAGCCCTCCTATAATAATTCTAAATACTTATTTAACATTTCAATCTCTAATCTAGTTATTAATTGGATAAAATCTGTGTAATTTCCTGTTATATGAGCTTTATCTAATGCTTCATAATATTCTAATCTATCTTCTTTTTTTATTATCACTGGATTATATCCATGATTCATTAAATCTAAATTCATAAGTAGCCTAGATGTCCTACCATTCCCATCCACAAATGGATTAATTTTAACTAATTCCCCATGTAATAAAGCTGCCTGAATAATTGGATGGATATTATTCCAATTTTCATAATTTAGAACTAATTTTTCCATTAGTTCTGGAACTTTCAAATAATCAGGTGGAATATGAGTTGCACCCTTTATACTAACATTTTCTCTTCTGTATCTTCCTGCATTTTTATCATCAATATCTTTTAAAATTAATTGATGAATACCTTTGATATTCCACTCAGTAATTGGATTATTCTTTTTTACCAAATCATTTAAATATAAAATAGCCTTCTCATGATTAATTACCTCTAAATGCTCTTTTATTGATTTTCCTCCAACTGTAATTCCCTCCAACACTACTTGTGTTTCCCTAAGTGTCAAAGTATTACCTTCTATCCCATTACTGTTATAAGTCCATTCAAGATTAATCGATTCTTCTAATGATCTTAAAGTTTCTTTAGGAATTGGTCTTTTATTATCTAATTCTCTTTTTAATTGGTCGACTTCATTAAAATAATTATTCTCTAAATCAACAATAAATTCTCTAATATCTGAACTCGTTTATCCACAGGTTTTATTGCATCAACAGGAATATTCCAACTGTTTCCATTTTTTTACGGCTTCTTTAGTAGTCATAAATTTCATAACTATCCCTCTATATATAATTATACCGTTATCGGTAGTTTTGGTCAATTATTTAACATTAATATTAATAATTTCATAAATCCAGATTTTGAAATTCACTATCTTTTTCCATTAACTTTTGTTGCTTCAAAACGATATTGATACTCTTTTCCTCTTTTTTGAATACTAATCCTTTTTATCATCTCTCTTTCATTTTTGATTAGTTTTATTAAAACAAAAAGGAATGTCAACATTTTATCTATGTTAACACTCCTTTATTTATCAGTGTTTTAGTTATTTTTTATTTAATTTATGGGAACAAATAAATTTCGCCACCACTTTTAATTTTATCAAATTTCTTAGAAATCCTTATTTTATGGTCATTTTCCGCAACATTGCTTGTACTTTTTGCCCGAACCACAAGGGCAATTATCGTTTCTACCAATTTTTTTCTCTTTTTTTACTGTATGTCCTACTTTTTCTTTTCCATCATTTGCAGAGCCTTTTATCACTTGTTTTCTTTCAATGTTTTGTTCTATTTCTGCTTTTAATAAAAATTGGGCAATGTTATCATCTATTTTATTTAATAATTTTTCAAATAAGTCAAATCCATCCATAGTATAAGCTTGTAATGGATTAATTTGTCCATATCCGCGTAACATGATTCCATCTTTTAAGTGTTCCATACCATTTAAATGATCTACCCACAATGAATCAATTACTCTTAACATAATTGCTTTCTCAAATTCTTCAAAATTTGGTGCATCTTTGATTTTTTCTTCATAATCTTCATTTACTTCAGTAGTTAAAAAATCAATGATTTCTCCATCTTTCTTTTCTTCAATTGCAGATACTTCTAATTTATTTCCTTTTATAAAATTGGTATTTACATATTCTATAATTTCAGATTTATCATTTTCTGTAAGATATCCTTCTGGTGCAATATGACTTTCTACTAAATTGGTAATTGTATTTTTAAATGTTTCTATTACATTTTCATGAATGCTATCTTTTTCTAAGATTTCATTTCTTTTATCATATATAATCATTCTCTGTTCATTTACAACATTATCGTAATCTAGTAGGCTTTTTCGCATATCAAAGTTGTTACCTTCCACTTTCTTTTGAGCAGATTCAATACTTCTTGTTAATGATTTTGAACGAATTGCTTGATCTCCAACCATTCCTAAAGCTTGGACCATATGTTTCACTTTATCGGTTCCAAAACGACGCATTAGTTCATCTTCAAATGATACAAAGAATTGACTCATTCCAGGATCTCCTTGACGACCTGCACGTCCCCTTAATTGGTTATCTATACGACGAGATTCATGGCGTTCTGTACCTAGTACACAAAGACCTCCAAGTTCTTTTACTCCTTCACCTAGTTTGATATCAGTTCCACGTCCTGCCATGTTTGTAGCAATTGTAATAGCTCCTTTTTCTCCAGCTTTCGCTATAATTTCTGCTTCGCGTGCATGATTTTTAGCATTTAAAATTTCATGTTTTAATCCGGCTTTACTTAATAATGATCCTAAATATTCATTGGCTTCTACAGAGATTGTACCCACAAGAATTGGTTGCCCAGATTTATGAATTTCTTGAATTGTTTTGACTATTGCTTCATATTTTCCTTGCATGTTTGAATATAGTAAATCTGGTAAATCATTACGTATTACTGGCTTATTTGTGGGAATTTGAATTACATACATATTATAAATATTTCTAAATTCTTCTTCTTCTGTTTTGGCAGTTCCTGTCATTCCTGACAATTTTTTATACATTCTAAATAAATTTTGGAATGTAATAGTTGCCATTGTTCTAGTTTCTTCATTAATCGTAACATTTTCTTTAGCTTCGATTGCTTGATGAAGTCCTTCACTAAACTGACGTCCTTGCATTAAACGCCCTGTGAATTGATCAACAATGATAACTTGATTATTATCTACAACATAATCTACATCTTTTTTAAAAGCATAATTTGCTTTTAAAGCTTGGTTAACATGATGCACTAAGGCAGAATTATCTAAATCATACAAGTTTTCTAAACGGAAAAATTTTTCAATCTTTGAAACTCCAGCTTCCATTAAAGATGTATTTTTGGTTTTTGGATCAAAAGCGTAGTCTTCGTCTTCTTTAAAATTTTGAACAGAAGCATTGGCATCCATATATAAATTTTTGGTATTTGATTTTCCACCAGATATTATTAATGGGGTTCTTGCTTCATCAATTAAAATAGAGTCTACTTCATCGACAATACAGAAATTTAAAGGGCGTTGTACTTTATCATTTTGTTGTACCACCATGTTGTCTCTTAAGTAATCAAATCCTATTTCGCTATTCGTAGAATATAAGATATCACAATCATATGCAGCTTTTTTTTCAGATGGATTCATCTCCCTTAAGTTTAATCCAACTGTTAATCCTAAAAATGAAAATACACTTCCCATCCATTCGGAATCACGTTTGGCAAGGAATTCATTTACTGTAACAATATGGACTCCTTCTCCACTTAAAGCATTTAAGTAAGCTGGCATGGTTTCTGTTAAGGTTTTTCCTTCTCCAGTTTTCATTTCAGCAATATTTCCAAAATGGATTGCTAAACCACCTAAAATTTGGACATAAAATGGTTTTTCTCCAATAATACGAGCATCTGCTTCACGAATAGTTGCATAGGCTTCTACTAAAATATCATCTAATGTTTCCCCATTTTCTAATCTTTCTTTAAATTCTATTGTTTTATTTGCTAATTCTTCGTCTGATAACTTTTGCATTGTTTCATCTAAAGCAACAATTTCATCAGCAATTTTTTCGAATCTTTTTAATTCTTTGTATTCTGAATCTATTAATTTTCTAAAAAAACTCATAGTTTCCCCTCCATAAGTAGTATTTTATCATAATATTTATAAAAACGCGAAAATATTGCATAATTTTCAAATTTTTTTCAAAAAAAAGAGCTTAAGTGCTCTAGTTAACATTTATGATACCATAGGTATTATTTTTTCGTTTATAAATTACGGAAATACAAGACTCTACTTCATTTTTAAAGATAAAGAAATCATGTCCTAATAATTCCATTTGAAGAATTGCTTCTTCTTCATCCATTGGTTTCATTTCAATTTCTTTTCTTTTGACAATTTTCGTTTCTTCTACTTCTTCATCATTAATTTCAAAATCTGTAATCATTTCAAATTTATCAACGTTTTTGGCTTTTCTATTTAATCTAGTTTTATTTTTTCTTATTTGTCTTTCTAATTTATCTACTACAACATTGATTGCACTATATAAATCATTCATGGTTTCTTCTGCTCTTAAAGTAAATCGTTTGGTTGGAATTGTCACTTCTATGGTTTGGTCTAATCCATTTACTCTTATTTTAACATGTGCGGTAATATCTTCTGGAGTTTCAAAATATTGATCTAATTTTTTTAATTTATCCATTGTTTTTGTCTGAATGGCTTCTGTTATTTCAATTTTTTCTCCTCGAATATTTAATTTCATCTTATCACCTTCCTAGTTTCATTATAACACATAATAATTAAAAAACTACTGTTATTCTACAGTAGTCATTTCGGTTTCCGTAACGTCAATTGCTTGTAATCCTTTAGATGTCTCAATTAATTTAAAGTCAACAATATCGCCTTCTTTTAAGGTTTTGTATCCTTCTTTTGTGATAGCTGAATAATGAACAAAGATATCTTCTAAATTTTCATATTCTATGAATCCATAACCTTTAACATTATTGAACCATTTTACTTTTCCTCGCATGTTCACACCTCTCCTTCTTACTCGATTTACTGCTACATCTAAATTATCATGAATTTACTTTTGGTTACAACATAAATTATTCGACAAAATTCTCAGGGATTCTATCTTAATTTATAAACTCACGATAAATATAATTATATATTATAGATCATTATAAATCTGTAACTATGTCTGAAATGCCCTTTTTTATGTCTGAAATTAAAATTTAGTGTAATTTTTCTTTCAAAATTCCTTTTTAAATTTTAACTCGAAATAATTCAGGCTGTGATTTAAATATTCCATTTTTTTTTCGGTATAATTCAATCATGGTTCAAGGAAGGGTAATTGATGTGTGAAAAAAATTTTTATGGATTCTGTTTTTCGATTTATTTCGAAATATGAAGATTGTGATGAATTAAAAACTAAAACAATTAAATATGGATTGGAAACTATTTACAATGTTATTACAAAATTTATTATATTAGGTTCTATTTCAATTATATTTGGAATTTGGAAAGAATATCTTTTATTAACTTTACTCCATGCTTTCATTCGAAGATATTCTTATGGATTACATGCAAAATCCTCCATGCTTTGCTGGTTTACTACAACACCTATTTATTTTATAGGTTGTATATTTATTCGATTTGGAAATTTACCTATTATTTTATCTTATATTATTTGGACTTTTTGCTTTATTTCTTTTCTATTATGGGCACCTGCGGATACTCCTTCAAGACCTCTAATTCATAAAGATAAACGAAAAAAACAAAAAATTAAAACTTGTCTAGTATCCATTTTATACTTGGTTGGTATATTCCTTTTTCCACAAACTCATTTTAGTAATGCACTAATATATAGTTTGTTTATTCAAGCAATCACAATTAATCCGCTTACTTACTTGTTAACCAAAACTCCATATGAAAATTACAAATTGTATTATGAAAAACATGGTTTAAATTATTGATATAAATTTAAACAAATAACAAAAAGGAGGCTTAGTAATGAATATTCTAGCAAATATCTTATCAGATGCAGCTTCAACTGTAGCAGCAACTGGATCAAACGCTTGTTTTGGATTATTTTGGGATGAACCTGAATGTCCAGAAGAAATTTTATAATAATTTATAATTTAAAAGATCATGACCAGATGATCTTTTTCTTTGGTATTTTATTAATAATAATTTCATTTTGAAATAAGTTATTGATAATTGAAGTTTTTACTTTTAATTTTTTGCGTCCAAGAATTGAAAATAATCCTATTCCATTACCTGACTTCTTCGTTGTATATTTTATTGTACCCAACCGATCAAAATCTAATACGTCTGAAAATGTATTAATAATTTTGACATTGTAAGATTTTGAAGTTTCTTTCATATCGATCATAATTATTTTTTCTTTACTATCACTTGTTGCCTCCAAGGCGTTATCTAGTAATATACCTAGAGACTCACATAATAGATTATAGCTCCTTGCTGTTAAGTTATCGAAAATATTACTAGTTATTTTATTTTCAATTCCTAGTTTTAAATTCTTATTTTGATAAGAGTACATTTTTTCATAAATAATTCCATTAATTCCCGTTGGCATGGTGGTCAATTCTTGAACATTGATGAAATTAGAATTGTACTGCTCAATTAAATCTGTTATTAATTCTTGAGCTTCCTTATTCGCTACACTTTTAATACCATTTAATTGATGAATTATATTATGTTTCAAAATTTTATAATCATTTACTGTATTAATATAAAATTCATTATTTTGAATCAAATTTAATTTTGTCTCTTTTAGTGCTGCATTTTCATATTCTTTATTTAAGTATAAATAAATCAACATAATGACAGAGCCAGATAATATATAAATATATTTATTTATTTTTTCTAAACTTACATTTTGTACTGTAAATAATAATGTAAGACATAAAGAAAAAATTATAATTAATAACAGAATTAGTTTTACATATGGAAAATTAGATCCAAGTT
>CAOKLK010000016.1 GCA_948469295.1 uncultured Mycoplasmatota bacterium | reverse complement strand
TAAAAAATATCAATATTACTTTTTGGATGGGTTATACTAGTATCTTTTATCAAACTAAAAAAAGCGGACTACTACCATGATCGAAAAAGTAAAGTATGGATTGTCGAAATATATTCGTTAATTACTTTTATTTTAATTGGAATTTTAACTAGCATTAATTTGAACTATCAAAATGAAATCAAGATTCTTCTTCTAGGTTATTTCTTCTTTATCCATAGTATTTTAGAATTTATAGATCCAGTAATGATATATTTAATGAAAGAAAAAGGGAAAAAATGAAAACAGTAAATGATTTTAAAGAATACCAATTACTTGCTATGTCTAATGGGATGAAATTAGAAAGTTGGAAAAATACTATTTTATTAAGACCAGATCCTCAAATCATATGGGAAGAATCAAAGTCTGATGATCTTTGGAAAAAAATAGATGCTAGATATGAACGAAGTAATACTGGGGGAGGAATTTGGCAAATTCAAAATAAACACATGCAAGAACAATGGATTGTAACTTATAAAGACTTAAAATTTAATATTAAATTAATGGGATTCAAACATACAGGATTATTTCCAGAACAAGCATACAATTGGAATTATATACGGGAAAAAATAAAAAAATCCAATCAAAAAGTAAAAGTTTTAAATTTATTTGCATATACGGGAGCAGCATCTATTGCAGCATTAAAAGAAAAAGCTGAAGTAACTCATGTGGATGCTTCAAGAGGAATGATCGATTGGGCCAAAGAAAATGTAAAATTAAACGGATTGGAACAAGAAAAAATACGATTTTTAGTGGATGATGTGACTAAATTTGTAAAAAGAGAAATTAGAAGAGAAAATAAATATGATATCATCATTATGGATCCACCAAGTTTTGGAAGAGGAAGTAAAAAAGAAGTGTGGAATATTGAAAAAGATTTGTATGATTTAGTCAATCTTTGCACAGAATTATTAAGTGAACAACCCATATTATTTTTAATAAATTCTTATAGTACAGGGTTATCAAAAACAGTCTTAGAAAATATTTTAAATTTAACAGTAAATAAAAAAGTTCCTGGATATGTATCAAGCGATGAACTTGGTATTCCAATGCAAAATAGCAATTTAATTTTACCTTGTGGAATTTACGCAAGATGGGAAAAGAAACAGGAAAATTAAACCATTAAAAAAAGAATTTTTCATTACGAAAAGTTCTTTTTTACTTATTTAAAACAATTAATTTAATAGCTGTTTTTTGCTCTCCGTTAATAACAATATCATTAAAAGCTGGAACAACTACTAAATTTTCACCACTAGGAGCAACAAATCCTCGTGCAATTGCAATTGCTTTGATTGCTTGATTTAAGCTACCAGCACCTATCGTTTGAATTTCAACTTCTTTTTGTTCCCGATAAATATTCGCAATAGCTCCTGCCACTTTACTAGGGTTAGATTTACTAGATACTTTTAATATTTCCATATATTCTCCTCATTTCTAGTTAAATATATGGGAAAGAGAAAAGATAAATTCCTAATTTTTAAAAATTAAAAGAGTAGTAGCAATTAGTATCCCAAATATAAAAATAAAATAAAGTAAAATCGATGCATGAATATATCCAGCTCTTCGCTCTTCATTTTCTTCTCGTCGAAGAATTTTACGATATTCCATTTCCTCTTTCTTAACCAATGCTTCTCGCTCTAATTCTGCTTCGCGTAAAGTATTAACAATATCTTGTGCTTCTTTATTTCCATTCTCCATCGAAAGAGTTGCCTGAAGAGCAATTTCTGAAACGACTTCCCTTGTTTCTGGAGTTAAATAAGTTTCATATTTAACTCCATCTTCTACCATAGTTTTAAGTTTTTGATATTCCATTTATATCTTCTCCAATTCTTTTTGAAATAAGTCAAAATTTACATATTTATTTTGCTTTTGTAATTGTTCATATAATGATTGTACTTTCAAAATTTGATTACGAATTACAAATTGTTTTCCAATACTATTTGTAATTAAAATAATATCTTGATGATTTTCATCCCTTTTGGTTTCAAAACTTGTAATAAAAATTTGGGATAATTGCTTTTCTTTTTGATAATCAATGGCATATTGATGAATTCGAATAATACGAAACAAATCTTCCCAAGTCAATTCATCTCTTTGTAAATCCATTTGAAAAGATTGATTATATAAAAGAGAAGGGAGATAAAATTCATTCAAAGAAATCTGCTCTGTAATTTGATCATGATTCCATAAAAGCTTATTTTCAAAAATTTTAATATCGGGATTTTTATTAGATAAACGAGAAAACCACGCATTTAAATAAAATAAATTATCCTGTAAAATCATGGAATTTTCATTCATTGTAAATCCTCCCTATCATAATTTATTATAGCAAGGGAAAATGAAAAATTCAATTGTTAGAAATAAGAAAAATGAGTTATAATATCACTGTGATATTTATGAAAGAAAAATTAACCAAAGAGTTTATTATAAATTTATCAAAGAAAAAAGAAGAACCAGAATGGATGTTAGAATTTCGTTTAAAATCTTTTGAAGAATTTTTAAAATTAGAAAATCCAAATTTTGGACCTTCCTTAAATATTGATTTTGATGAAATATTATATTACAAAAGTACAAGTGAACAAGTAACTGATGATTGGGAGAACATTGATGAAAAAACACGAGATGTTTTCTGTAATTTAGGAGTCATTGAAGCCGAAAAAAAGTATTTAGCTGGAGCAAGCAATCAATATGAAAGTGAAGTAATTTACCATACTCAAGCGACCAAAGAAGATATTATTTTTATGAGTACCGATGAAGCTTTAAAAAAACATCCCCAACTATTTCAAAAATATTTTAACTCTTTAGTAAAATATAATGAAAATAAATATACCGCTTTAAATGGAGCAGTATGGAGTGGAGGAACATTTATCTACATTCCGCCCCATACAAAATTAGATAGACCTTTACAAAGTTATTTTCGAATTGATACAGAATCATTAGGACAATTTGAAAGAACAATTATTATTGTGGACGAAGAATCAGAATTATCTTATATTGAAGGTTGTACAGCCAAAAGCTTTTCTAGTAGTTCTTTACATGCTGGAGTAGTAGAAATCTTTGTAAACAAAAATGCTAAATGTCGTTATTCAACCATTCAAAACTGGTCAACAGACGTATACAATTTAGTTACCAAACGAGCCATTGTCGAAGAATCAGGACTAATGGAATGGATCGATGGCAATATTGGAAGTAAAATAACCATGAAATATCCCTCTTGTATCTTAAAAGGAGATTATGCAATGGGAAATTCCATAAGTATTGCATATGCGAAACAAAATCAATTTCTAGACGCAGGTGCCAAAATGATTCATTTAGGAAAATATACCAAAAGTAATATCATTTCCAAATCTCTTGCAGAAAAAGGTGGAGTAGCAAATTATCGAGGTACAACCAAAATAACCAAAAATGCTTTTCATTCAATATCTACTATAAAATGCGATACTATCTTACTCGATAACATTTCTAAAAGTGATACTTATCCCCAAAACATAGTATTAAACAACAGTTCAATATTAGAACATGAAGCCACTGTATCGAAAGTAAGTGAAGAAAAATTATTTTATTTAGAAAGCAAAGGATTGAGTGAAAATCAAGCCAAAGAATTATTGATTATGGGATTTATTGATGATTTTAAAAAAGAATTACCAATGGAATATGCTGTAGAATTAAATCGACTGATAAAAGAATAAAAAAATTGTCGATGAAAAAGTCCAATCAACCCAAATTTTTAAAAATAAAAAAAAGATGACCCAGAAAAAACAAAGAATAAAAGTCAAAATTTTATGATTTGTTTTTTTCTTGCCTAAAATTATAAAAAAGATAAAGTTGTGATGATCCAACAAATATAGTTAAATCCTTTCAGAAAGGAGGGAATATGAATAATGTAATTTTAGTAGGAAGACTAGTACAAGATCCTATTTTAGAAGAATTTGAAGAAAATAAAAAAAGAAGTGTCATCGACGTTGCTGTACCAAGAACCTACAAAAATTCAGAAGGAATCTATGAAACAGATTTTATTCGATGTGTATTATGGAATGGTATTGCTCTAAATACTAGCAAATATTGCACAAAGGGAGATGTAGTGGCAATTCGTGGGAAAATTCAACCAAGAATGTATGAACTAGAAGACAATAATAAAAAATACATTACCGAAGTAATTGCACAACAAATTAGTTTCGTAGCTTCAAAACTAAAAGATAATCCACATGAAGAAAGTAAGTGAAGCCCTAAAAAACTATCAAAGAGAAAATCATTATACCTATCAGAAAACAGCAGATTCACTTCATATGAGTAAAAGTACCATCTATGCCTATATACACAACAAAAGAAATCCTAGTATGAATTCCATAAGAAAAATTGCAAAATCATTAAATACTAGTCCATTTTATTTGATAGATGATACCAAAGAAAATGAATTAGAACAGAAATTTTTAAAAGAATTACGTAAAAATAAAAAAGTGTATAATTTTTTTCTTCAAAATTTTCAAAAAATTATTTTAAAAATTGAACAAAATCTTTTAGAAAAATAATAATGATTTTAAAACGGAAAGAATATAATGTTAAAGGTGATTCATTTGAAAAAATTCTATAAATATTTTGGAATAATGGCTATTATGATATTTAGTTTCTATTATACAGAAAAAATAGCTTTACTAATGCGAAAAAAAGATCCCATTTATGAAACAATAGAAGTGATAAAACAAGATTCCAATATAAATTCCATTAATGCCAAAATAACAGATGATTACATTATTCCTGGATTAAATGGACTTGCAGTAAATACAGAAAAAAGTTTTCAGAAAATGAAATCTTTTGGAGCTTTCAATAAATACTACCTGATTTTTGATCAAATTAAACCAGAAATATCTTTAGAAGATAATAAAGAAAAAATTATTGAAGAGGGAAATCCCAAAAAGAAAGGTGTTGCAATTATATTGAATCCCTCAAAAGAAATAGAAGAGTACTTTCAACAAAACAATTTAAAAGCTTCTTTGCTAATAACCAAAGATAACTTTGATAAAAATTCTTTTTTCGAGCAAATAAATGATGATTCCAACTGGAAAGCTACCGATGATTTACTAAATTCTATTAATCAAAATAAAAAGATTTGTTTATTGAATACTTATAATGAAGAAACATGTAAAAAAGAAAAAAAATATTTAGTAAAACCAAAATTAGAATTAACAACTTCAAATATTGCTACCATTAAAAGTAAGATAAATAGTGGTTCAATTATTAAAATAAGCAAAAATGCCAAATTAGAAGATGTAAAACTTCTTTTAAAGCAAATTGAATACAAAGGCTTAAGTCTAAAAACATTAAGTGAATTAATTTTAGAAGAAAATACCTTAAACAGTTAAAACCTCTTTTCTATTAGAAAAGGGGCTTTTTCTATCTTTATTTCTATGTTATACTAAATGAAAAGTAAAATAAAGGGTGTGTGTTATGAAATTAAAATATAAAGTAGCACTAGGAATCATAGGAATATTAATTCTTGTTCATGTATACATGGGAGTATCATATTCTTTATGGGTTCAAAAAATAGAAGGAACAGAGACCAATGTGATCCAAACTGGATGTTTTAAAGTAGAATTTGAAGAATTATCAAAATCTATACATTTATTAAATACTTATCCCATTACCGATGAAAAGGCACTAACTAGTATAAAACCTTATCAAGTGAAGGTAAATAATACTTGTGAAACAACAGATGCTGGATATGCTTTAACAATAAATACAATAGAAACAACAAAAGAAAAGTTAGATGATTCAAAGATTAAAGTAGCTATAGGAAATGGCGTAGTAAAACCAACCGAAGGAGTATTATTAAATAGTTTAGAAATCAATCCAGAGGTGGCAAATATCGAAGTATCTGGAACTCTATTAACCTCTTATATTGGGAAAACAGGAATTATTGAACGAGGACAAAGCGAAGTATTTGATGTTTACTTATGGGTAGATGAAAGAGCTGGAAATGAAGTAATGAATCAAGTATTTGAAGCTGGAGTATCCATTACAACATATTCTGTCAAAATGAAAAATATGGAAGATGAAATTAAAACAAATGTTGTAACAAGTGGAGAAGGAGTATATGAAGTGAGTCATGAAGATGCAGAAATTACTTATACAACCGATCCAACAGCCATTCAAAATTTAAAACAAACCGAATATCGATATGCAGGGCAAAATCCAAATAACTATGTCAGTTTCAATAACGAATTATGGCGTATTGTAGGACTTGTCAATACCCCAGAGGGATCTCGTATCAAATTAATTCGGAGTGAAAGTATTGGATCTTATTCTTGGGATAGTAGTGAATCAAATATCAATGAAGGTTATGGAATAAATGAGTGGAGTACCTCAAAAATGATGGAGCTACTAAATAATGGAGCATATTATAATAGAACAAATGGGACATGTTATAATGATCGCTTGAATGCTACCATAGATTGTGATTTTAGTAACACAGGTTTAACAGAAGAATCAAAGAAAATGATTGATACAATAACATGGAATACAGGAAGTAACGATGAAGTAAACTACGTTTTTGATAATATAAATACTACTAATTTTTATAATGTAGAACGAAGCAATAATACCGGAAAAATTTGCCAAAGTAGTGAGTTTTGTAATGATACAGTCGATAGAACAACAACATGGGTTGGAAAAATTGGTTTAATAAATCCAAGTGATTATGGATATGCAACCAGTGGTGGAACAACAACTAACCGTGAAACATGCTTAACAACTGTACTATATAATAATGATGTTAGTGATTGTTATGGTAATAATTGGTTATATCAAGCGGGAGCACATCAATGGTTACTGACTCCACATGCATATGAAACCCTTTCTAGAGGTGTATTCATAATATTCAATGATGGTAAAATTGGTAATGATGGTGCAAGCAGTGCCAACACTACGCATCCAAGTATTTACTTAAAACAAAATGTCAAAATCATTAGTGGAAATGGAACAGAGTCAAGCCCATATGAGTTAATCATGTAATCCAAATCAAATTGAGATTGAATAATCTCTTTTTCTTTGGTATAATCTTTTTGCGAAGAAATACTTTTATTGTTAATAGAAAAGAGTTGAATTATGAGTAAAATTAAAATTTTTAGTTTAGGTGGATTAGATGAATCAGGAAAAAACACCTATTGTATTGAAGTAGATAAAGATATCTTTGTTTTTGATTGTGGTTTAAAATATGCAACAGGAACTTCTTTTGGAATCGACTATATTATTCCTGATTATGAATATTTAGAAAAAAATCGTAAACGCATTAAAGGGGTCTTTATTACACATGGACATCAAGAAAATATGGGAGGAGCAGCAGACTTAGTAAAATCCATTCCCGAAATTAAACTATATGCTACCAAATTTACAAAATATACATTATTAGAATGTGGAGTACCCGAGAAAAATATTATTGAAATTGTACCTCATAAAAAATTAAGTTTTGGGCGTATTAGCATCTTTCCGATTAGTGTTAGTCATAGTTGTCCAGATTCTGTCATGTATGTCATCAATACTAAAGATGGAGCCATTTGTTATACTGGAGATTTCATAATTGATCCAATGATGAATGGTGCTTATGGAATGGATATCGGAAAAATTGCCTACATTGGAAAACTTGGAGTACTTTGCTTACTTTCAGAATCAAGTTTTTCAGAACATATTGGACACACTTCACCAAGTCACAGACTAACAGATTTTTTTAAAGATGTTATCAATAAAAATGATGGAAGAATTATGTTTAGTGTTCTCCCAACTCATTTATATACCATACAAGATATTTTAAATGGTGCTGAAAATTCTCATCGAAAAATTATTATTATGGGGAAAAAACTTCAAAACGCCATTCATTTTGCTGCGAAAGAAGGCTATTTAAAATTTTCAAAAGATTTACTAGGAGACTTATCAAATATCAATGATCCGAATGCAATTCTATTAATTTGCGATGATAAAGAAAATCCATATGCTTCTATTAGTAAAATTATTAATGGATATGACAAATACATTAATTTAAAACATGGAGATGCCGTTTGTTTTGCAGAACCAAGATATGATTCCAATGAAAAATTATTAGTAAAAATAGAAAATGATCTAGCAATGGCAGGATGTAAAATAATAAGCTTACCAAAAGAAAAAAATATCTTACAACATCCATCTAGTGAAGACTTGATGTTAATGATTCGTCTAATGAATCCAAAATTTTACATGCCAGTCAAAGGAGAATACCGTTACATGGTTGGAAATGCCAATATTGCGGATGCTTTAGGAATTCCCAAAGAAAACATTTTATTAAAACAAAACGGAGATGTCGTGGAATTTGATAATGGAAAATTATTAGAAAGTGGAAAAACAGTTAAAATTGGATCTTGTTTAATCGACGGAAAAAGTAGTGATGATGTTGGAGAACTCGTTGTCAAAGATCGTGAAATGTTAAGTGAAAATGGAATCGTTTTAATCAGTGCTACAATAAGCAAAAAAGATAAAGTATTATTAGTAGGACCAGAAGTAA
>CAOKLK010000015.1 GCA_948469295.1 uncultured Mycoplasmatota bacterium | reverse complement strand
TTATATAATAAGGAAGCTACTGTGTTATATGATAAAAATGGAATTGAGTTAACTCGTTATGGAAAAGAAAACCGAGTATTAATTACTTATAATGATTTACCTCAAGTATTTGTAGATGCTTTGGTTGCTACAGAGGATTCTAGATTTTTTCAACACAATGGATTTGATGCTGCTAGATTTATGAAAGCAAGCTTTGGTCAAGCCATGGGAAATTCTTCCGCTGGAGGAGCATCGACTTTGACTATGCAATTGGTAAAAAATACTTATACTTCTTCGGAAGCAAGTGGAATTCGAGGAATTATTCGTAAATTTACAGATATTTATATGGCTATTTTTAAAATAGAAAAGAAATATACTAAAGAGGAAATCTTAGAGTTTTATGTTAATTCTCAAGAGTTTGGAACTGGTGGTACTAATTTCGAAAGTATTAATGGTGTAGAACAAGCCAGTCAATATTATTTTGGAAAAAGTGTGTCTGATTTAAATCTTTCGGAAGCAAGTTTGTTAGTAGGTCTTTTTAATAACCCTTATCTTTATAATCCTTATCGAAATCCAGAGGGTTGTGCTAATCGACGAAGTGTCGTTTTAGAACTGATGGTAAGACATGGATATATTACGAAAGAACAAAAGGAAGCTGCGGATAAAATTAATATTCAATCGCTTTTAAAACCCAAAGCAGATAATACGAAAGCCAATCCTTATCAAGCTTTTATTGATTATGTTATTAATGAAGTACGAGATCGTACTGGAGTAAATCCTTATATGGTCCCTATGGCAATTTATACAACACTTGATGCAAAAATTCAGGATATTTTAAATGACGTTGCGAATGGAAATGGTTATAAGTTTTTGAATGATAAAGATCAATTTGGAGTAGCGATTACTAGTATTGAAGATGGTTCTATATTAGCTATGAGTGGAGGTCGTGGTTATACTCCTTCTGGTTTAAATCGTGCAACAGTAAAACGACAACCAGGTTCTACTGCGAAACCAATTTTTGATTATGGTCCAATTATTGAATATAATAATGTCTCTACTGTCCATCAATTTTTTGATGAACCTTATACTTATAGTGATGGAAAGCAAAGTATTAATAACTGGGATGGAAAGTATTGGGGTCTTAGTGATATGACTTCTGTCTTAATTGATTCTCGTAACGTTCCAGCTGTTCAAGCTTTTCAACAAGTAGATAAAAATAATATTGCAGAATTTGTTCATGGTCTTGGCATCGATTATGGAGATGCTTTGTATGAATCTTATGCAATTGGAGGTATGCCAAAAGGATTTAGTCCGATTGATAGTGCTGCTGCTTATTCCGCTTTTGCAAGAGGTGGATATTATATTGAACCTTATACTTATCATAAAATTGTGTATTTAGAATCAGGAAAAGAGGAAGAATATAAATATTCAAAGAAACGCGTTATGAGTGAAGAAACTGCTTATATGGTCACTAGTATGTTAGTAAAAGGTGGATCTAGTGCATATAATGTTGGAGGTAATATTCGAGTAAGTAATAGTGATATTGCTGCGAAAGGTGGTACAACTAATATTACTAGTCATGATGCCAAAGCAATTGGTGTTCCAGATTATACAACTCCAGATCATTGGAATGTTACTTATAATACGGATTATTGTATTTCTTTATGGTATGGATATGATACGATGAGTAGTGAATATTATTTAACTACCAATCAAGGAACTCGTGGTCGAAAAGCTTTGATGGAAGCTATTGCTAATAAGATTTATGAACCAAATAAAAGATTTACTCAACCAGAAGGGGTTATAGAAGTTACTGTTGAAAAAGAAACTATTCCTTTACAACTTGCGAGTGAATTTACCCCTGCTCATTTAAAAATGACTGGTTTGTTTAAAAAAGGAACCGAACCTACGGAAGTGTCTCCTCGTTTTAATAGTTTGGAAAATCCCAGTAATGGCAAAGCGGAAGTAAATGGAAAGAAAATTATTTTATCTTGGACGCCGATTTCTACTCCTATGTCAATTGATACGAAACAATTGAATGAATATTATAACCAAGGATATGGACAATGGGCACAAAAGTATTATAATCAACGAATTGGTTTTAATAATTCTAGTATGGGAACGCAAGGATATCAAATTTATTTGAAAAATAGTGATGGAAGTTTACAAAGTGTTGGTTTTACAAATGATAATCATTTTACTTATACTGCATCTGGCTCTGCAACAAATTATACATTTGTGATAAAGAGTGCTTATAGTATCTTTAAAAATAACATGAGTAGTGGTCTTACAATTAATAGTAAAGTGAGTGCTTCTACGGATCCAGAAACGAATGAATTAGCACTAACATTAAATGGAAGTAAAACGATTTGTGCGAAAATTGGAGAACCTTTTGTTGATATTAAGAATCCTTTGAAGGTGGTGTATGGAGATGAGGACGTTACTTCAAAATCTACTATTACTCCTTCTACGGTGGATACTAGTTCGAAAAAAAGTGTTAATCTGACTTATAAAGTTACTTATAATGGTATTAGTTCTAGTATTTCTAGAATCATCAATGTTTGTAATAGTTGTAATTCAGATGGAACTTGTAAAAGTTAAAGACAGCAATGTCTTTTTTTTAACATATTACATTTGTAGTAAAAATTTGAAATTTTTAAAGCATTAAAAAATACTATGCAATGTCATAGTATTGTCTCTGGGTACGAGACTAGTGTCCTACTAAAGTCTTCACCATTCCAATCTGTTTTGCTAAGTCTAGTAATCTATATCCTATTTATTACTCCAAAATTCTTGTTAAAATAACTTATTTGAACATTTATTTATTGTTTTTCATAATGTGTTGATGGTATTTACAACAATTTTTTAGTTTGCAAAAATTGCAATCAGGTTTTAAACTTTTGCAATGATATCTGCCAAAGAGAACCAATTGATGATGAAGTTTACTCCATTTTTCTTTTGGGAATATTTTCATTAACTTTTTTTCTATTTTTACAACATCATCTGTATCTTTTCCTATCCCTAATCTTTTGGATACTCTAGATACATGGGTATCTACTGCAATAGCTGGGACGTTATAAAGATTAGATAATACTACGTTGCATGTTTTATGCCCTACTCCTGGAAGGCTTTCTAAATATTCTCGATCATTGGGAACTTTTCCTTGGTAATTTTGAATTAAGGAAGTCGCAATTTCTTTCAAATAAAGGGCTTTTCTAGTATAAGTTCCTACTGATCGAATGATTGTTTCTATTTCTTTGACATCTAACTTACTTATTTCTTCTAAATTATATTGATTAAATAATTCTTTGGTTACTTGATTTACTCTTTTATCTGTACATTGAGCACTTAATACAACCGCAATTAAAAGTTCATAATCTTTGTTATAATTTAATTCGCATTCGGCATTCGGATATAATTCTTCTAGGTAATTGATAATTTGTTCTTTATTCTTCATTTTCTTCTAACCAATTATAATCAAATAGAGTTGGCATTTTTGTTTCTTCTCTTTTTTTGATTCCAACTTTTACTTCATCAGAGTTTTTATATCCTTTTTTTTGCCATTCGTATAATATTTTATCAATATATCTTAGATTGGTAACACCATTAAAAACAGCTTCTTTTAAAGCACTTAATATTAATTCTTCTGAGAAGCCTTTTTCTAACCAAGCATTTATGATTTCATATTCGATGGAAGAAATTGCTCGTCCAAATTCGGTTTCAAACGCTGCATAAATATCTATTTTTATGGTTTCTTTTTTTTCTTCTTCTATTATGTTTTCTATCCCATTGTATAAAGGAGTTAATGATATTTCTTCTTTTACTCTTCCCTCCGCATCTTTGGTAGAAGATAAGTCAATTAAATGTTTTGTCAATAAGGAATGAAAGGATTCTAAAATAATGTTTTCAGACATATCGGTGGCATTTTTGATGGTTTCGACATTTAAGCTTTTATCAATAGCGTCTTCAAAATAAATTAATAAAATAAATTCTTCTAAGGAAAGATTGCGACGAATGGCTTCTTTGATTAGATGAGTAGATAAGCAAAAATGTTTTTCAATCCATATTTCTTTCATTGGTTCACTTCCTTTAAAATTTCTTTTATTAATATTTCTTTTTTGTTTTTGATTTTTCGTTCGATGACTTTTTGAATCAATTCTTCTTCTACTTTTTTGACATTTTTCCCCTCTTCTTCTAAAATAAGAGCAATTTCTTCAAAAGTAATATTTAAATCTTTCCGACTTTCGATTGGTAATTTCTTATACATTTTGGTTATTTTTGATTCGGGAATTTTTTTGATTTTTGCTGCTACCATAACAAAATATAATCCATATTCATATAAATCCATTGAAGTAAGCTCTTCTTTTTCTAATAAACTTTTGATGATGTTAATTTGTTTTCGTTCATTTTTGGTAAAGAAATCTAAACTATCTATATTAATTTGAGCCCACATACCACAAACGTCGTTGACATAATTCAGTTTTTCTATTTTGATATTTCTATTCTGAAGTAACCCTATTTTTTCTAAGATAT
Source organism: uncultured Mycoplasmatota bacterium (assembly GCA_948469295.1). Lineage (GTDB taxonomy): Bacteria > Bacillota_I > Bacilli_A > RF39 > UBA660 > MGBC162267. The sequence goes on along the minus strand of CAOKLK010000015.1, from coordinate 4,131 downwards.
TTAATCCTTTTTGAAAATTTTTGGAGAGTAAAATGGAATTTAATTCTATTTTGATTCGTTCTTTTGATAGGGTATTTAAACTCTCTTTTTGCAGTTTTATTTCTTCCCAAAGTGTTTCTTCTATTTGAAAATCTAGGACACAAGAGAAACGAACTGCTCTTAATATTCTTAATGGATCTTCTTTTAATCGTTCTTTTGGATCTCCTATGACTTTGATTTTTTTTTCTTTGATATCTTTTATTCCGTTTATGGGATCGATAATTTTTCCTTTTTGATTCATACAAATGGCATTGATGGTAAAATCTCTTCTTTTTAAATCTTCTAATAAGTTATCTGTATACTCTATTGTGCTTGGATTTCTTTTGTTAAAATTTTTTTCTTTCCGATAGGTAGTTATATCATAATTGTATTTGCTGGTTTTTAAATTAATTGTTCCATAATTTCCATTTGGTTTGGAATTTGGAAATAGATTTTGGACATCTTTTGGTTTGGCATTTGTACATATGTCAATGTCATTGGATTTTCTATTTAATAAACTATCTCTTACAAACCCTCCGACAATATAAGCTTCAAACCCAGCTTTTTCAATTTTATTTAATACTTTTTTTATTTCTGAATTCATATTCTTATTATACAATAAAGATGTTTGAAAGACAATTTTCATTTGCAAAGTATCGTTTATTTTGCTTGTTTTGGGATCTTGGCATTTTCTAAGAGTTATTATCATAGGATTATTTGACAACTCCATTGTTTTATGGTAAGTTATGGGTGCTGTTTATGGCAGCGTATGTAAGAACGTGTAATGTGTTTTTTAATTAATTTACGAGTAGAGATGGCTGCCCAATCGAAAGTGTAAGAAAAACTCCCTACATTTACTTATATACAAAGACGAAAAATATAGAGAAAGGAGAATTTTTAATGGCAAGATATACTGGTCCTGTATACAAAAAATCACGTCGTCTAGGATTTTCTACTTTGGAAAATGGAAAAGATTTAGCAAAACGTCCTTATGCTCCAGGAGCTCATGGAACGGATCGTCGTAAGAAGATTAGTGAATATGGTTTGCAATTGCAAGAAAAACAAAAAATACGTTTTATGTATGGTTTGAATGAAAAACAATTTCGTAAAGTATTTGATCGTGCAAGTCATATGAAAGGTATGGCTGGATCTAATTTATTATTCTTATTAGAAAGTAGATTAGATAATCTTGTATATCGTATGGGAATGGCAAATTCTCGTCGTGCTGCAAGACAAGTTGTCAATCATGGACATATTGCTGTAAATGGTAGAAAAGTAAATATTCCATCTTATCAAGTAAAACCTGGTGATACTATTTCTGTCATGGAAAATTCTATGAGTCATCCAGCTATTTTAGCTAGTTTGGAAGCTTGTATGAATCGTCCAGCTTTCGTAGAATTTGATGCAAAAAAATTATCTGGAGTATATAAAAGACTTCCAGATCGTTCTGAATTAAATCAAGAAATTAATGAAAGTTTAGTAGTTGAATTCTATAACCGTTAAAAAAGTAACATTCGTTGCTTTTTTTCTTTTGGTTTGATATACTTTTAAGTAAGGTGAAAATTATGAATAAGGTAAAAGAGTTTTTTAGTAATCAAGAGAATAAAAAGAAAATCTATTTTATTTTTGGAGGAATTTTGGGGGCTATTCTTCTTATATTGCTTATTTTTTTAATTATTAAGTTTGTTAATCGAAAACTTAGTTATGCGGATATGGAAGATCAATTAGTGGAAGCAACATCCAAGTATTTAAAGGAGCACCCAGATTCTTATCCAACGGAAAGTAATCCTAGTGTGACGATATTGGGTGAAACTTTAGTAAATGAAAAATATTTGAAAAAAGAAATTAATAAGTTGGTTAAGGATACTTGTTCTGCAGAAATCGAAGTTTTATTTAAAAATGAATCTTATCAAGTAAAACCATTTTTGAGTTGTAGTCGTTATGATACTAAACTTTTCTATGATAAGGTATTGGAAGATAATCCAGTTACTAGTAAAGGTAGCGGACTATATGATTTAAATGAGATGGTGGTCTTTCGAGGGGATTCTCCTAATAATTATGTAAAATTTAATGATACATTATGGAGAATTGTAAAAATGGATCCAGTAGATTATACTGTAACTATGATATTAGATGATATAAAATATACGGTTAATGGTCCTTGGGATAATCGTTATAATACTACGGAAGAAAGTAAACATGGTATTAATCATTTTTCTCTTAGTGTGATTTCTAATACTTTGGACACTTTGTATCAAGAAAATTTTAGTGATAAAGCAAAATCTTATATGCTTCCAATGAATATTTGTGCAGGAGAACGAAGTGAAACGGAAAGTATTAATGATGGTTCTGTTGAATGTTCTTATATTTTACCAGAACAAAAATATCTTAGCTTACTTCCACTTTATGATTATATTAATGCTAGTACAGATTATCAATGTACTAATGCATCTAGTTTTGCTTGTCAGAATTATAATTATTTGGTGAATCCTGCGGGAAAATGGTGGACATTAACTCCAGATGGTTATCAAGGAACTAAAGTATATTCTATTAATTTTAAAGGACGTATTTCTTCGGAAGCTGCTGATTCTAAAAAGTATGCTCGTTATGTTGCTGCCATTGATGGAAGTATGATTTATCGAAAAGGAAATGGAACTAGTTCTAATCCATATATATTTATTTAAGTAGGAATTTCTCCTACTTTTTTTGATAATAATTTTAACAAAAAAAGAAAAACTTTTTTTGTTTTTCTTATTCTTGAAACCAGATCTTAGAAACTTTAACATTGTTACTATTTGGAGGAGGATCAGGAAAATCAAGACGTGCTATTAAAGGAAGGGGAAATGCTGATCCATAGGCCATTGCCATTCCTGGTCTTAACATTCTTAATTTATCTAAGTCTTTTGAGGTTATGTTTGCAGAAATGGATTCTACTATTTTTAAATCATCGGGATGAAATAAACGGAAGACAACAAAGTTAGAACATTGACTTAGGGCTGTAGCGGATAATTCACTTGGACGTTGGGTAATGAATCCTAATATTACTCCATATTTTCTTCCCTCTTTGGTAATTCGATCAAAGATGTTATATCCCAGAACTTTGGTATCGTCATCTTCATTATTTACGTAACGATGAGCTTCTTCTAAGACAATATGAAATGGATAAGATCCTCTTGGTTCTAGATTTGCAGCATATTGAAAAAATAAGCGAGAATATAATTTGGTTAACACTTTAGCAAACCGTTCATCTATGTAGTTAAAGTTCATGTTAACAATTTGAACGTCTTCTCCCATTGGAGTTTGAAATAATTCTTTGATATATTGTTCTTTTCCGACGGCTTCTTTGAATTCAAAATATTGTTTTTGGGTACTGTTGATAATGGCATGTAATCTTACTTTTAAGCCATTGGCACGTTCATATAATAATTGATTATTAAAGGTTCCTTCGCTTAATAAAGCAAATTCTAATGCATAATATAAATCATCTAAGTTATATATAAAGTTATCCCCTAAAAAGGTTTCATCTAAGTTTATTTTGTTAAAGTTACTTAAATAATCTATGACAAATTGAATGGCATTGATTTTTCCTTGGGCATCAATGTTTAGACATTGTCTGATGGTTCTGGTGTATCCTGGTTGGATAATTTCGGATTCCAGATTTAAAGAATTTGTATGATATTTCATTAAAATGGAGATGATTTGATCTCTAATTTGGGTTGGATTTTTTCCGCTAGATAGAATATCTAATAAACATTTGGAGATGATATCATTTTTGTATTCTTCACTTTTTGGATCTGTACTTTTGAAAATGTAAACATATCTGATGGTTTTTTCTAAAATAGGAAGTAATGAACTATCTTTTACATCGAGTAAGATTGCTAAGTCATCTACATCTAGAAAATAAGCTGGTATACTTACTAATTCGGCATTTTCGGCATTTACTTCTGTAGTGTAGTTTTTGACATGAATTCCTGGAATGGCACTCATTTTGGTTAAGGCACTATGATATTCTCCATAGACATCAAATAATAATAAATGGGCATTTCGGGGCGTAGATTCGTTATTGTAATAAAATATATTTTGAATCATTCTTGCTACACCACAAGATTTTCC
>CAOKLK010000014.1 GCA_948469295.1 uncultured Mycoplasmatota bacterium | reverse complement strand
CTTGTTTGAAATAAATTAATATTGCATAATTAATACTTGAATCTGACATTTCATCTAATCCTAAGTATTTGCTTTCTTTATAAACATTGGGCATTTTTTTTGTTTCTTCCACAACTTCTTTTAATATTTCTTCTATTTTTAAAGTATCTTCTTCGTAAGCAGTTGGTACTTTAATTATTAATCCAGCTTTTTGTTGACTGATGTTGATAATTGAATTAATATTTCGGTTGGCAATAATGTATACTTCTCCACTTGCTTTTCGAATCTTGGTACTTTTTAAGCCCATTTCAATTACTTCACCAGTGAAATTATCATAAGTGACAATGTCGCCTATTACAAAATAGTTTTCCATGATAATGGAAATTCCACTAATTAAGTCTTCTACAGTAGATTGTAGAGCAAATCCTAAAATTACTCCTGCTACTCCAAGACTTGCTATAATTGATCTTGTATCAACTCCATAAATGTTAAGGATAAATATTACCATTAGGATATAAATAAAGTATTTTACGATATTATTAATTAATTCTATAATGGTGTTTCTTCTTTTGATTTCGTATCCAGTTTGTCCATGGTTTACTATTTTCTTCATGGCATTTTTAATGATTTTTATTAATATGGTTCCTACAATAAGAATAATGATTGGTCCAATTATTTTTTCTTGAAGAAAAAAGGCAAGAACATTTTCAATTATAGTCATTTTATTCTCCTTCAATACGAATTCCTAAAATATCTAGAATTCGTTCTAAATCTTTTTCTGAATCATAAGGTATTTCTATTTTTCGTTGATTGATTTTTACCTTAGTTCCTACTTTTTCTCTTAGAACTCGCTCGTAAATAGCATTACGTATGTTTTTGGTTTCTGCTACTCTGACTATTTTGTTCTTTTTGGGAAGGTCTTCTTCTGCTATAATTTTTTCTAAATCTCGAACACTTATGGAATTTACTACTACTTTTGTTGCGAGTTCATCTATTTTCATATTGTCTTCGATTTTGCTTAATGCTCTTGCATGTCCCATGCTAATTTTTTTATCTTGTACTAATCTTTTGGTATTATTCGGTAAATTTAATAGTCCCAATAAATTTGTAACATAACTTCTACTTTTTCCGAACTTTCTGGCAAATTCTTCTTGGGTGAAACCACTTACTTTAATAATATTTTGAAAAGCGTTTGCTTCATCGATTGGATTTAAGTCTTCTCTTTGGATATTTTCTATTAAAGCAATTTCCATCATTTCTTGGTCACTAAATTCTTTTATAATGGCTGGTATTGTTTCTAATCCTGCTAATTTTGCAGCTTTTGTTCTTCTTTCTCCAGCAATTAGTTCATATCCTTTGATACTTTTTTTCACTAGTATTGGTTGAACTACACCCACTTCTTTAATGGATTCTGCTAATTCATTTAATGTATCATCTACAAATGTTTTTCTGGGTTGATACGGATTGCTTCGAATTTCATTGATCGGAATTTCAATAATATCATTGGACTTTGCTTCGTTAATGATATCTTTTTCAAAGTTATCAAAGTTTATTACTTCATTTGAAAATAATTGTTCTAATCCTTTTCCTAATGCTTTTCTTTTAGTTTCCATTTCTACTAATCACTTCCTTTGCGAGATTTTGATATGCAAGGGTTGCGCGACTGGTTGGATCATAATCACTAATTGGTTTTCCATGACTTGGAGCTTCTACTAATCTAACAAGTCTTGGTATAATAGTATTAAACACTTTACTTTTAAAACATTTTCTTACTTCTTCAATAATTTCTAATCCAATATTGGTTCTTCCATCTAACATCGTCAGTAATACTCCTTCAATACGAAGTTCGGGATTCATGTTGGTTTGTACTAAAATGATGGAATTTAGTAATTGAGTAATTCCTTCTAGGGCAAAATATTCACATTGCACTGGAATAATTACGGAATCACTTGCTACTAAAGCATTCATTGTTGAAATCCCTAATGAAGGTTGGCAGTCGATAATGATGTAGTCGAAATTGTTTTTAATAGTTTCTAGGGCATTTCTTAGTTGTTCATTTTGACGAAATGTATTATCTTCTAACATTTTTTTTACAAATTCTACATCGACTCCAGCTAGATTAATTGTTGCAGGAACGACAGATAGATTTTTGAATTTTGTCTTGATAATTGCACTTCCTATTTCACAATTTCCTGTAATGACATCATAAATATCTTTTTTGAAATCATTGGCATTTAATCCTAATCCTGAGGATGCATTTCCTTGAGGGTCTAGATCTAATAAAAGAGTCTTTTTTCCTTCTTTTCCTAGAGCAGCTGCAAGATTAATACTTGTCGTTGTTTTTCCTACTCCACCTTTTTGATTTACTAAAGATATTACTTTTGCCATTTTCTCACCTTCACATTTTAGTCGCTATTCATATTTTAACACAAGAAGAATATTTTGTCTTTAGAAAAAATAGTTCTATATTTATTTTTTATTAGCAATATTTTGAAGTTTTGGCAGAATTATTATTTTATTTTATTTTGGAAGGAATTATTTTTTGGTGTTAATCACTTTATTCCATGATTCTAGAAATTCTTTTTCTTTTTGAAGATTTTTTAAAGATGCTTCAAATTTTATTATGTCTTTTTCTTTAAAAATTTTTGTCTTTTTTAGATATTCAATAAACTCTAGTGGTTCTCCAAAAAAAACTTTTTCTGCAAAATATAGTAAATTCCATTCTTTTGGTTTCCATTGAGATTTTTTATTTTTTGAAATGGTTTCATGGGCTTTTTTTAAATTAATTTTTATATATAAAATTTGTTTTGTTAAAATTTTTTGTTGATATTTTACACATCCTTTTTCGATGATTTGGTCGTTTATTTTTTCTGATGATTTAAAATCTAAAATAATATACTTTGTTTGTTGCCAATCTATTTTTTCAAATTTTTTTATGGCCTTATATTTTGAATTAACTAATAATTCAATAATTGGAACACTATCTAAACAAACAAAAATGTAATAACTTTTCATGGCACTCTCCTTTGTTCGCTAAATTTAGCATAGGAAAAAGAATTCGTCAAAAGTCTAATTTAAGGTTTTATTTTTTGCTTTTTTTCACTTTTTTATTTTTTGATTTAACAATTTTTTGTAATCATTCTTTTAAAAATCTTACATTTAGAAAATTCTATTATTTTAAAAAAAATAAACAGAGTTCATTTTTCCTCTGTTTATTATAGTTCTTCTTTATCTAAAGCTTCTTTTAATTCCTCTTTGGTCATTTTTGTATAACCTTTGATTCCTTTTGCTTTGGCTAATTCACGAAGTTTTAAAATAGTTGGTTCATCATCTTTTGTTGTTTCTAGTTCATCTTCATTTATTTTACCAGTTAATACTAAGGATTCAATTTGTTCTTTGGTTAGTGTTTCTCTTTCCATTAATGCATCACTTAATAGCATTACTAGATCTTTATTTTTCTTCATGATACTTTTTGCTTTTTCATAACATTCATCAATAATTTTTCTTGCTGCTTGATCAATTTCTAAAGCAACTTGATCTGAATAGTTTTTAGATTTATTGTAATCTCTTCCAAGGAAGATTCCTTCTTCTTTTTGCTCGTATTGCATTGGTCCAAGTTCACTCATACCATATTCTGTAACCATACTTCTGGCAATGTTTGTTGCACGTTTAAAGTCATCACTTGCTCCAGTAGTTATTTCTCCTAAGAACAGTTCTTCACTTGCACGTCCTCCTAGGAATCCAGTAATGGTTGCTAATAGTTCATTTTTTGACATGATTGACATTCTTTCTTCTTTTGGAAGCATCATTGTATATCCACCCGCACTACCACGTGGAATAATGGTAATTTTATGAACTTCATTGGCATCTTCTAGTTTGATTCCAATGACAGCATGTCCTGCTTCATGAATACTTACTAATCTTTTTTCTTTTTCCGTTATTTTATGAGATGTTTTGGCTGGTCCCATTAATACTCGATCGGTTGCTTCGTCAATGTCATCCATTGTAATCGCATCTTGATTTTTTCTTACAGCAAGTAAAGCTGCTTCGTTTAATAGGTTTTCTAAATCTGCTCCACTAAATCCTGGAGTTCGAAGACTGATATTTTTTAAATTAACATTTTTGGCAAATGTTTTGTTTTCTGCATGGACTTTTAATATTTCTTCACGTTCTCTTGCATCTGGTAAATTCACTGTTACTTGTCGATCAAATCTTCCTGGTCTTAGAAGGGCTGGATCTAAGACATCTGGACGGTTTGTAGCAGCAATAATAATGATTCCTTCATTTGCTCCAAATCCATCCATCTCGGTAAGTAATTGGTTTAATGTTTGTTCTCTTTCATCATGTCCTCCACCAATTCCGGATCCTCTTTGACGTCCTACTGCATCGATTTCGTCAATGAAGATTAAACATGGTGCATTTCTTTTGGCATCTTTAAACATTTCTCTTACACGACTTGCTCCTACTCCTACAAATAGTTCTACGAAATCAGAACCACTTATATAGAAGAAAGGAACATTCGCTTCTCCAGCAACCGCTTTGGCAAGTAATGTTTTACCAGTTCCTGGAGGACCTACTAATAAAACTCCTTTAGGAATTCTAGCACCAAGTTTTTGGAATTTTTTTGGGTTTTTTAAGAAGTCAATTAGTTCTTTTACTTCTTCTTTTTCTTCTTTTAATCCTGCTACATCTTTGAATTTAACTGATCCACCATCTTCGCTTAATTTAGCACGACTTTTTCCAAAATCCATACTTCCTTTGTTGCTATTTGCCATTTTTGAAAATAGGAAATATGTGAATACAACTAATAAAAGTAATGGTAATACATTGATGATGACGTACATCCAAGAAAAGGTTCCTGGATCTGGTTTTGTTTCATAAACTTTTAAGTTATTTGATTCGGCATATTTTACAATATTAGATAATTCTGCTTCTACTACTTTTGCTTGAAAATTTTCATTGTCTTTGTAATTGTTTAATTTTCCTTCAATGTAGTAGATATTTTCTTCTCCACTTGGAGTAATTACTATTTCTGTAATTGTTTTTGCTGAAATAGCATTCATCAGTTCTCCTGTTGTTAACTCATTGGTTACAACTCTTCCCATACTCAATACTGATAATACAATAAATATTACTAATATCAGTATTACATAGGGAAATAAATTTTTGATTGTGTTTACATTATTTTTTCGTGGCATATTCTTTCTCCTTACTTAAATCATATTTATATATTATATCATAACATTCCTGAAAATCTTTATCAAATTTTGATTTTTTTAGTCCTGGTACCCAAAGAATTTGATCTTCCTTATCCACTAAGATTGGCCATTCGTTTCTTTTGTTTAATGGTATTTTGGCATTCATAAAAATATCTTTTATTTTTTGATGTCCTTTTAAATTTTTGGAAGCAATTTTGTCTTTTTCTTTTCGATTTCGAATAAATAATGGTCCGTTTATTTCTTTACTATTTAGTCTTATGATATTATTACTTTTTTCATTTGTATCAGAAATTTTTTTAATCCTCCAATTTTGAGTTTTTACTTCCTCTTTTAATTGTATTAAATAATTTGGTTCTTTATTATTTTTTTCTATTTTAAATAGATCATAATTTTTCTTTGCCCAATAGTTTTTTGGTAAAGATATTTTATTATTACTTTTTTTACTATTGATCAGATTTAATATGGCATTGATATGTTTTTCTGTCATAAGTGTTATTTCTTCTTGATAGATATTTTTTACATATTCTTTGATGATTTCTTTTTGAAGTATTTTGTCAAACTTCTTCAGTTCAACAATAAGTACGTTATCATTCTCTATACATTCCGTCAAGGCATTCTTAGTAAATTTCACAAGAAATTCATTTATTCGACTGAATTCTTCACTGAATTTTAAAAATTTTAGATGGACGTCTTTATTTTCTTCTTTTAAAAAAGGTAAGATATGATGGCGAAATCGATTTCTGGTATATGTATCTTGTTCGTTACTTAGATCTATTCGAAAAGGAATTTTATTTTCTTTATTAAAAGTTAGTATATCTTGTTTTGTTTTTGTAATTAAAGGTCTTATAATGGTATAATTTGATTCTTCTTGTATTTTTTGAAATCCGTTGTATCCTTTGATGGAACTTCCTCTTGTAATACGCATCAATATGGTTTCCATTAGATCATCTCCATGATGTGCTGTCATGAAATATTTCGCATGATATTTTTTTATGATTTCATTAAAAAATTTTCTACGAATTTGATGGGCTTCATTGTGAAAGTTTTTTTCATGATAGTTATTTATTTCAAATCCTTCAAATAAGATATCATTTTCTTTACAATAGTTTTGAACAAATATATATTCTTCATCACTTTCTTTTCTTTTTTTGTGATTTACATGGGCACAAATTAATGTTATATTTCTTTCTTCTTTGATTGTTAAAAGAAGGTGTAATAAACACATCGAATCTGGTCCTCCAGAACAAGCAAAAACAATTGAATCATTTTCTTTTATGATTGTTTTTAAAAATTTTAATTCGTTTTGCATTTTTCACCTGCTCTCTTCTAATCGTTTATTATAAAAAAAACTGGTGAAGATAGCAATTTTTTTTATAATTTATAAGTTGGGACCATTTGATTTTCATTTAGTAATTCATAGTTTTCTGTGATGGTAATAAATATTTTTGGATCAATTAATTCTAATCCAGTTTTTACTTTGTAATAATCTGATGATTTAATACTACATAAGATTAATTTTTGAGATTTTAATGTAAAACCTCCAAGGGTGTCGAAAATAGTTATGTCATATTTTAAATCTTCTGTTAGATAAGATGTGACACTTTTATATTTTGTAGTTTGAATATAAAATACTTTATTTTTATTAATATTTAACATTGTTTTATTGCTTAAGTTACTGATTAGTAGAAGAGCAATTATGGAATAAATCATTTTTTCTATTCCTAAAACAATTCCACCAAATAAAACGATAGCTCCATCAATATAAATCATGGATTTGCTAATTGGTATTTTTAAGTTTTTTTCAGCAATTTGATTTAAGATATCTGTTCCACCAGAAGTAAAATTATTTTTAAATATTAAACCATATCCAATTCCACTTAAAGTTCCTCCAATGATAGCAATTAATATTGGATCCAAATCTTTGATGATTATCCATTTATTTATATTCTCTGTAACACGAATCATTAATGGCAATAGTAATGAACCTAATAAAGTATTTTTGGTTAAGTCTTTTCCTAAAAATATATAGCTTAATATTATTAAAAATATATTACATATCATAATAAATAAGCTTTCATTTATTTGAAATAATTTTTTTATGACAATCGCAAGACCACTAATACCTCCTGTATCAAGTTCATAACTTACAAAAAATAAGTTATAGGAAATTGCAATTAACAGAAGTCCTAAAATTACTATCGTGTATTTTTTGATTTTTTGCATTTTATTCCACCTTTGTTTTTAAAACGGATTCCATGATTTCTAAAATGTCTCCATCTAAAATTTTGTCTACATTACTTGATTCATAACCGCTTCGCAAATCTTTGATTAATTTGTATGGTTCTAATACATAATTTCTTATTTGACTTCCAAATTCATTGCTAACATTTATTCCTTTAATTTTATTTAATTCTTGTTCTTTTTTCTCTTGTTCTAACTGGAATAATTTACTTTTTAGCATTTTCATCGCTTGTTCTTTATTTTTTAATTGGCTTCTTTCATTTTGACAAGTGACCACTGTTTTTGTTGGTAAATGGGTAATTCTAACGGCAGAATTTGAGGTATTTACAGATTGTCCTCCTGCTCCACTACTATGGTAAACATCTATTTTTAAATCACTTTCTTTGATTTCTATATCAATTTCTTTGCTAAATTCTGGAATAATGCTCACGGATGCAAAACTCGTATGACGTCTTTTATTAGAATCAAATGGGGAAATTCTAACTAAACGATGTACTCCTTTTTCTCCTTTTAAATAGCCATATGCAAAAGGTCCTTTTATTAACAATATTGCACTTTTTATTCCTGCTTCTTCCCCTTTTTGTTCATCAATTATATCATATGTATAATTATTTTTTTCACAGAATCTTTCATACATACGAAGTAAAATACTTGCCCAATCACAAGATTCGGTACCTCCTGCACCAGGATGAATTTCTAAATAACAATTTAATGAATCAAATTCTTGATTTAACATAGTTTTGACTTCTAACTCTTCTATAATTGTATTTAAATTACAGATATCTTGTTCCATACTTGTTATTTCATTTTCTTCTAGAATGTTGATAAGTTCTAGGTTGTCCACAATAGAATTTTTGACTTCATTTACATCTTTTACTATTTTTTTTAGATTTGTTATCATTTTGTTTGTTTCATTAGCTTTTTCGATGTTATCCCAAAATCCTTCGTGTTTCATTTCTTGTTCTAGTTTTGCAATTTCTTGATTTTTTTTATCTAAGTCAAAGTGCCCTCCCAATCGCGTTTATTTTTGATAAATTATTTTCTAAAATGGTTTTTAATTCTATTTTATTCATAGTTTTCCTCCTTCTTTATTATAACAAAAAAGAGAAAAAATATATTGTTTTCTTATTTTTTTTCTCTTAATTTTATATTTATTTTTCGTGATAATCTTTTGACTGCTTCTAGTTCTTCTTTATTGTATTCTATCTGTTTTGGAATTTCTTTCGTTTCATTTGTATTTAGTACATATAAAAGATTACAGATTCTTTTTAAATCTTCTAAGGATGTTGCTGTTTCTCTGATTATTTTTCCAATTAAACTTATTCTTTCTGGTAATATATAATTATCTGGTTCCGTTATATCTTTTATTTCTCCTAAAAAACTTATTTCATTGATTTGAAATTCCAAAGAAGCTG